>JAGHSL010000204.1 GCA_018065885.1 Candidatus Limimorpha equi | reverse complement strand
CTCAGGTTTTTGTTATTTATTTGGGGAATAAAATACTTTTTAACCCATGACGGTTTATCTTACATCGATAACGGTATAAATCAAGCTGAATTAGCAGCTTGAGATTCCCGCTCTACGGGCGGGAATCCACATTGGTTTGATGTTTATAATCTCTCCACTGTTTGGGCCTAAATGTATATAGATGCCTAAAATAATCTTATCCTTGCAAAAGAATCTCAATTAAAGACAGACAAATTAACAATGTATTTGCAATTGCATGAACCGCGACTGTTGACCAAAACGGATACTGTTTCCGTCGAGTCATAAAATACATTGTCGTGGAGAATACCAATCCCCCAGCCATGCCTGTGCAGAACCTATAAATGTACCATCCTATATTTGCATCGGCTCCCAAAAGATGAAATAATCCAAATATAATGGAACTGCCTAAAACATAAGCAGGAAACAATCTTTTTTTCTTGGCAATGAAAAAAGCAAAAATCTTATACAACAAGTACTGAATACAAGCTGTTTCAATTAAGGGTGAGATAAAACAAGCAAAAATAGGATAAATCCAACCATAACTATTAGGATTACTCCTTTTAGCCTCCAGAAAAAATGTTGGAATCTTACAAAGAAGATTCATAGCCGCTAACGCCGCCAACATGATTAAGATAAACTTAAACCAAGTCACTTTGTAGAGATAGCGATAGCCTCTGAGGAAACTGTTGTTCATTGACAGCGGATATTTTGTTGCAACATTATGTAGCAAAAATAAGAGTTTTTGAAGAAGGGAAGACGATTAAGGGTATTTATTTTGGCAACAATACACTTTGCCTTGACTTGTCATCGAAATCACGCTTTCCACTTCGGTTCCCGCTTCTCCAGAAACGCCTTCATGCCTTCCTGACCAGCCTCGGAAATGCGCTGGTCGGCAATGGCAGAGGCGGTGTAATCGAACAGGCTGTCGTAAGGATTGGCCAAACCCGACATCGAGCGCAAAAGGCTCTTGCAGTTGGCCACGGCATCGGGCGAGGCTTGCAGGAAATGAGCGATGTATTTTCGCTCAGCATCAATCATTTCCGATTCATCGACCACTTCGTTCACCAGTTTGAAAGCCTTGGCTTCGGCAGCCGTAAAAGCTCGTCCCGTAAGCATCAGTTCGCGTGCCGCAGCCATGCCGCAACGTTGCACCACAAATGGCGAAATGGTGGCCGGCGTGATGCCCAGCTTCACTTCGGAAAAGGCAAATTTCGTGTTGGTCTCGGCAATCACGATGTCGGCGGCTGCCGCAATGCCGTTGCCACCGCCAATGCAGGCGCCGTGGACATCGGCAATGACCGCCTTGTTGCAGAAATAAACGGACTTGAACAGATCGGAAAGCCGTTTGGCATCGTTGAAATTCTGGTTGCGGCTGTAGGTCGCCATCTCCTTCATGTAGTTCAAATCGGCGCCGGCGCAAAATGACTTGCCATTGCCTTTGATAATAATGACACGAATGTCGTCGCGACTGTTCAACCAACCGAAAACCTCGGTAAGTTCGGCAATCATGGTGGGATTCATGGCGTTGCGCACTTCCGGTCTATCCAGATTAATCCATGCCATGCTCTCGCCGAGTTGTATCTTTAGGGTTTGAAAATCCATAGTCAATGCTTTTGAAAACTGCAATATTCGCAAATTTTTGCCAAATTGACACGCTTTTTCGCAAAAAAGCATTTCCTTTGCATTTGGAACGGATTTTGAACGTAACTTTGCACACGCAAAATGAACAATTGATATGGAAGACGAAAATTTCAACAACGAATTAGAGGATTTGCTCAATATGCTGAAGAAACTGATGGAAAAACAGGACCTTTCGAGCGTCCCCGGCGTTGACCCGCAGCAATTGGAACAACTGAAAATGTTCATGTCGCAATTCGATGAACTGAAGGACGACATGAAGATTGAAATATACAAACTCGACCCTTTCACCAAGAAAATCGTATCGGTCATCGTGGGCGAAATGAAGGACAAATTAGGTCCTGACTTGGGCTTTGAACCGCAAAAACCTACCGCCGAAGAAGTCGTCACGCGCAAGGAAAAGGAACTGAAAGACATTGCCGACACCAACGAACGCTACGATTCGCTGCTATCCACCATCGACGAACAACTCCGCAACCCGCAACTTTCGGAAGACGAAATCGATGCCCTGCTCGACAAACGCGCTGAGATTTTGGCACGTCGCAATGGATGATAAGAAAAGCAAATTATCACAAATGTCTCGATAATGAAACCGTTTGTTTTGCCACGGTTTTTTGGCATGTAGAGATGCACGGCCGTGCGTCTTTACGTTCCATTGATATTTTGATAGACTTGCAAAAGTTTTCGATAAAATCGAAACAGTTTCATACTCTAAAATTTACTACGAATTTACTTGCTCCGCACCTTTACGGAACGATTTTTTTCAAAAGCACAATTCCATTAATTACCCGTTAATTATTTGATAACCAGATTTATGAATAATTTGTGAGAGATTGCGTTTACCAAACAAAATCACTTTTTTTCAGATTTTCCTTGACTCGTACCTAAGGGCATAGACTAATTTTGCAGCCTGATTCAGAAATAGCGCTATCATGAAAGTAAACAACAAGTTAAAAATCAAAGAGTTTTCCCTGCTCTGCGGAGTGACGGTCAAGACCTTGAGGCACTACGAGAAAATCGGCCTGCTGCAACCTTTTGATGTGGATGAATGGACAGGCTACCGTTATTACAACGTGAGCCAGATGCAAGCCATGGAGAACATCCGCCGACTGAAGGAAATGGGCTTTTCGCTCGATGAAATCAGTGAGATGTTCGCATCGGGCAGCCTGAAACCCACCCTTCAGACCCTTGAAAAGAAGATTGCCGAAAGTGAGCGCGAACTTCGCAAGCTTCAGCAACGCTGCACCATGCTCCGCAACTTGGTTGACTCGCAAAACAAGATTCAAAAAATGGAACAAATCAGTATTCAATCTCTTCCGGAGATTATTGTCGCGTCGCATCGCGAAATCATCAGTTCGTACAACGATTTAGGCCGCCTTTGCTGCGAGGTCATCGGCCCCGAAATGGCACGTTTAGGCTGCAAATGCCCCGAACCTGGCTACTGCTTCACCATCGAACACAACGAATACCGCCCGACCAACATCGACATCGAATATTGCGAACA
>JAGHSL010000241.1 GCA_018065885.1 Candidatus Limimorpha equi | reverse complement strand
TTCCGATGTTTAACGGCGGAGCTGTGCGCCAAGGCGCATGGCTTTTCGTGTTTAATCGGATTTAAGATTCAGGGATTCGATGGCTTGGAATATAGAAATTCAAACAGTTTTCAAGTTCAGAACTCTAAAATTTAAATGCATTTTTAATAAATCTATTCGTTAAATTAAATAATAAATTATCAAAAGAAAAAAGAAAAGAAATGAAGAAAGTAGAGAGAATCGTCCTCAAGGGACAGAACTACGTTACTCCGCAGACGGAGAGCGTTGCAATCGTAAGCCAAGGCGGTGTGTTGGCCGGCTCAAGTGTTGCCGAAGGTTGTGCTAAATTATCTGGCTATGGTAAAGGCACAGGCTTCTAACAAATGTCAAATCCTAACATTCTTGAAAAGATGAAGAGAACATTAAGACTCGTTGGCATGGCGGCAATGGTGTTGCTGCTTGCCGTTTCCTGCAAGAAGGAAGAAAAGAACAATGGCGAGAAGCAGATGATGACCTTCTCGGCCGGCATCGAACAGGGCAATTCAAAGACAGGCTTGCTTCCTAATGGCGACCATGCCTTCAATCAGGTGTGGACAGCAGACGATGCCATTAATGTGAACGGTGAATCTGTCGTAATAGATGAAAAATGTGCCGGATATTCTACTGGCACATTTACGGGTGAAGTAATCGTAGCTCCCAAATACTACGCTGTCTATCCGTCGAATGCTACGTTGGAAGGCTCAACCGCAACATTCACACTCCCCGCAAGCCAGAACTATGTCGCTGATTCTTACGCAAGCAATCTGGCTCCGTTGGCTGCCGTGTCGGACAACCAGCAGTTGACCTTCAAGAACCTCTGCGGTCTGATGGAATTGAGCCTGGATGCCAGTGATGTTACGGTGACGCAACTTGTATTAAGCTGCGACAGGCCAATATGTGGCACGGCAAGTCCATTCGACATGGACAAGCTGGATAGCGAAACATTGACAATGCCTTCTGAAGCTGGCAAGTCTATTACGCTGAACTGTGGCAATGATGGCGTTAGCGGCAAAGCTGCATCATTTGTCTTCGTGCTTCCTCCTGTGGAAAGCGGCAATTTCTCTTTGGAGGTCCATTACAAGAAAGCTAATGATGAAAACGCCTATATTCAATCGGTAGCACTGCCGAAAGGCATAAGTATCAAGGCAGGTGAAGTGGCCTATAATAACGATGCATACCCTGTCGGAATTGTGGAGACAAAAGAAATTGTTGCAACAACAGTTACTTCTACAACAGCAGACGTTGAATACACCTTCCAAGCAATCGAGGGTTACACGGTTGAGGAACATGGTGTATGCTATGCCAAACATGCAGCTCCTACCTATGACGATTTTCATGCTGAGGGTGTAAAACAAGGAGATGTTTACATTGCTCATCTTACGAATCTTGAACCGGGAGCGACATACTATGTCCGTGCTTACGCCAAATATGCACCTGCAAAAGATGGCAACGTAGTGATTGTTTATGGCAATGAACTCAATTTCACTACGCTTACAAACATCCCTGAAGGCGCACTCTCGGGCAAGTTTACGGTAAATTCAAGTGGCAAGCAGGTCTATTTCTCAAAGGGCAACCTTTGGTATGGCCCGGAAGAGCAAGGTGCTACAGCTACATGGAATTTCGAAAAGGAGCAGTACTACTTCAGACAGGTGAATGGCCTTAGAAATGATGCACCACATCTTTATAATAATCCAACAGTAACGCCTGTTGGTACAAGAGGATTTTTTTGGTTTTCACAAGATGCTACAAAAGCCTCTGTTGTTCAATCATCTGAACCTGCTATAGGGAACAATGATGTACTTTTCACGAACAAACCCGGTGCTCCGACAGAGGCAAATCCAAATTTCACTGCGAATGGGGTGACTGGCAAATGGCGTACACTTACCGGCAATCCAGCCACAGGCTCAAAAGGGGAATGGGAGTATATCGTGAAGGAGCGTGCTGTAAATTACCATCATTATGCTTATGTTAAAGTTGATGGTGAAGCAGGATTGTTGCTGTTTCCGGATGTTTTTACGTGGCCGAGTGTGAGTGATGTAGATTTGCCAGCTCCAACAACTTTTGATAAGGCAAGCAGCACTTGTAACGACCTTGATTATACTCCAGCACAATTCGTCTATCTCGAGAATGCCGGTTGCGTGTTTTTGCCTACTCCTGGATATATACAAGGCTATACAAAAGATTATATCAATAATGCTGAAAAATACGCCTTTTATTTATCGTCGAATACTAAATCAAATGATACTGATATCTATTATTTGAAAGTTTATACTAATGCAAGTATTGAGAAAACGATAGCTCTTGCTACTTGTTATTGGATGAGTTTGCGTCTTGTTACAGATGTTCCTTCAACCAACAATTGATAGGGAGCCTTTTTAAGGCCAGCATTTAGGAAGAGGTGCGCGAGTGCGCCTCTTCCTTTTGCTTTTCATTGGCGAGACGCGCCTCAACCATCAGATGCCAATCGATGTTGAAAAAGGCACTTACGAACTCCGCTGTGTCGATGAAGACGGCGTGGAGCTGTATCGGAAGCTGGTGGTGATGTGAGGCATTTTTTTTCTGTCAAGGTTCGAAAAATGTGATGATTTTATGTTTTTATGGTTCGGAAAATGTGATAAATTGTTATTTTTGCGGTTTGAAAAATGTGATAATCATCATGTATAGGACTGTAATAGAAAAACTTAAAGAGTGGAAAGAGAAAAAAGACAGGCTTCCCATCATTTTGCTTGGTGCGAGACAAGTCGGCAAGA
>JAGHSL010000061.1 GCA_018065885.1 Candidatus Limimorpha equi | reverse complement strand
CTATTTTTGCAAAATAAAAATTCGGAGAAATGAAGACCTTGCAAGAATACATAGACCTTTTGAAGTCAAATGCAGATTTCTTATCTGAACGCTTTGGCATCTCTTATTTGCGTATTTTTGGTTCCGTGGCAAGAGAACAGCATCACGAAGGTAGTGATGTCGATATTTTCGTAGTCATGCCACCGGTGTTTTATAATTATTGTGAGGCTGCCGATTTCTTGGAAGAATTGCTTGGCTGCAAAGTGGATCTTGTCTCAAATCATAAGAATCTTAGACCTTTTTTCAAACAACAAATAGAGAAATATGGAATCGATGTCTTCGGAGCTGCGTGAGGTAATCCTTAATTCTTTTTGCAATGTAAAGGAAGCCATTGATAATTTGTATGAATGGAATAAGGATTTGACGGATGTCAATAGCTTGTTGTCTTCTTCAAGCGGAATGCAAACATTGGCTGCCGATTGTATGATGATACAGGTCATTGGCGAGGAAATAAAGAAAATAGATCAGAAAACCAATGGTGAATTGTTGGGCTTAAGACCTGAAATTCCTTGGAAAAATGTGAAAAGTATGCGTGACAGAATTTCTCATGGCTATTTTGACATCAATACGGATTATGTGTGGGATGTTATAAAAAACGATTTGGATCCTTTGTCGGATGCGGTTAGTTTTTTCATTCTATTTTTAAGTAAATGAAATAAAACCTCTTATTTTGAAACGTTCAGACAACCAATATAAATTCGATGCCTTGCGTCAGCAATTTTCCACTTTCACGTTTGAAAGTCAGGAGATTGAACTGAATAATGGCGCATTGCATCTGGCATTTTCCTTCAATCTTGACGGGAAATATCATTTCACGCCCACGCTGACCATTCCGGCACGTTCTTTCTATCATTGGGACTTGTTTCCAGAGGAACAGTTGCAGACTTTGGCCTTCCATATCGGCATGATAGAGCTTGTCAGTTATTGGAAAATCGCCTGCCCGAAAAAAGTGATGGTCAAGCCGTTCTCCTTGACGGAAAGACAAAAATCTTTTTGGAAGAAACTGTATTACAATGGTTTGGGTGAGTTTTTCTACCTCAATACCATTACTTGTTCCGAGACTGATTTCATGACCATCGAAACGCCCGAAGGCAAGCCTTTCGCCAAAGTCGATTTACCTTTGCAGGAAAAGGCAATCATTCCCGTTGGCGGCGGCAAGGATTCGGTCGTCACTTTGGAATTACTTCGCAACGAACTGCCCTGTACGCCTTTGATAGTCAATCCGCGTGGCGCGACTTTGGGTTGTGTCGAGACTGCCGGCTATGCCGATGGTGCTTTCATGGTGGCCAATCGCACGCTTGACCCCGTCATGCTGCAACTTAACAAGGAAGGTTATCTGAATGGCCACACGCCATTCTCGGCCATGCTGGCTTTCGTGACCATATTGCTTGGATTTGGCAGTGGCAGCCGCTATATTGCTCTCTCCAATGAGTCGAGTGCCAATGAGTCGACCGTGCCTGGCACGAACATCAATCACCAATACAGCAAATCCGTTGAGTTTGAGCGTGATTTCCGTGAATATGTGGCGGAAAACATCAATGCTGACATTCAGTATTTCAGTTTTCTGCGCCCGCTGAGCGAGATGCAGATTGCTTATTTCTTTGCACAGTTCAAGGCCTATCACAAGGTCTTTCGCAGCTGCAATGCTGGCAGCAAGACCGATTCGTGGTGCGGCAATTGCCCGAAATGCCTGTTCACATGGCTGATCCTTTCGCCGTTCATTTCGCGTGAAAAGCTGACCGAAATTTTCGGCAAGGATTTGATGGCTGACATGAGTCTAAGGCCAATCTTTGAAGAACTTAACGGGACTTCAGCGGTGAAGCCTTTTGAATGTGTCGGCACGGTGGAAGAGGTGAGGGCTTGCGTCGATGCCATGCAAAACTGCGAAGGCACGATTGCTGCCATTTCGCCAAAAGCGGAGACCAACGTGGTGGAAATGCTGAAACGCTATAATGAAGAAAACTTTTTGCCTGACAAAATCGCTGCAATCCTAAAATCGAAACTCTATGTTTGACAGTATTTTAAACAGGTTGCAAGATAAACGTGTCCTTGTCCTTGGCTTTGGCCGCGAGGGTAAGTCGACCTTGCGTTTCTTGCAGAAATATCTTCCTGATAATGAGATAGGTGTCGCCGATAAAAATGCAGCCGCTTTTGCAGAATTTCAAAATCTGCAGCTTGCTGAGCTTGTCGAATCAAGTCAATTGCACTTTCATTCCGGCGACGATTATCTGCAAAACATTTACGATTACGACATTGTCATCAAAACACCGGGCATCTCACTGAAGGATTTCGACGTGAAAGGTATTGAAATCACATCTCAGACAGACTTGTTTTTGGGTGAATTTCACCGCCAGACCATAGGCATCAGTGGCACGAAGGGCAAGAGCACGACGACGAGTTTGATTTATCATCTGCTGAAATCGGCTGGAAAAGATGCCATTCTCACGGGCAATATCGGTATTCCATGCTTTGATGTGATGGAGGGTATAAAGCCTGATTCCATAGTGGTTTACGAACTTTCGGCGCATCAGCTGGAGTATGTTCACAACGGACCGAAAGTCGGTGTGCTGCTGAATGTGTTTGAGGAACATCTTGATCATTTTGGCACTTTTGAAAGGTATAAAAACGCGAAACTCAATCTTTTGCGTTTCATGCAGGAAGATGATTTCGCCGTCATTCACGATAGTTTGCTGGACGATGTGCTGCCGTTGTTTGTTAATCAGGCGGTGTTTTCGACTATGAATTTTGACGTTGATGAAAGCCGTTTGCCTATTTTGGGCGAACACAACCTGCTGAATGTGAAGGCGGCCTTGTGTGCTTGTTCGGCTTTCGGCATCGATGAGCGGGAACTGATTCCTTATTTATATACGTTCAAGCCTTTGGAACATCGTTTGGAGCGCGTCGGCACTTTTGGTGGCGTGACTTTCTTCAACGATAGCATTTCCACCATACCGCAGGCGGCCATTGCGGCTTGCAAGACCTTGAAAAAGGTTGATTTTCTGTTGCTTGGAGGCTTCGACCGCGACATCGATTACACGCCTTTGATTGATTTCCTTTCGCAAGGCATTGTGCCAAATCTGCTGTTTACGGGCAAAGCCGGCGAACGCATGATGGCAGCTTTGAAGGATAGGGGAGTGGCTGTTGCTCTTGTTCCGTATGCGTCTATGGATGAGGCGTTTGCTTATCTTTCCGCTCACGCAGAATCGGGTGATGTGTGTCTGCTTTCGCCTGCGGCTTCAAGTTACGACCAATACAGGAATTTTGAGGAAAGAGGTCGGAAATTCAAGGTTTTGGCGGAAGGGTTCGTTTTGTCAAATCAGAAATAAATTCGTTAATAAGTAGGGTTCAAAATTATACTACAACATAGATGGGTTATCGGTTATCAGTTGTCAGTTATCGGTTATCAGTCATAAATTGTACAAATACTCAAAACGTCCAAACGTCCAAATGTCTAAATGTCCAAATCACCCATAACCCTAAATTCAAATTGTAAACTAAACTTTAACAAGCAATTAATCAATTATTTAATAAATTAATTCTATCAGAATGAAAAAAGGATTTTTATCATTGTTCTTTGCCTGCGCTTTAGGTTTGGCAGGCACTTGCGTTCAGGCGCAATCAAGATTCATGGCTCCGTATGACTTTAATGGAGAATTTACTCCGGCGGGCGTAAACCTTTCGTGGAAATCGGAAGCACCGGTTTCCGTTGTCCCAGAAGACCTTTATTGGGATTTGGAAACCATGATTGATTGGACCTTGATTGATGCCGATGGCGACAATCATTGCTGGATGCATCTTCAGGGTTTGGAATGCCCAAGCGGCTACATTTGCCTGATTTCTGAATCGAAAGACTGCTATGGCACATACGGCGGTATTCCTTACACACCTGATAATTACATTGTTACGAACAGAATCCTGATTTTGGACGGAACGGTTCTTACATTCATGGCTTGCGCTGCCGATGCTGTGAGTTATGCTGAACATTTTGGTGTCGCCATCTCTACCGCTGGCAATACCAGTGCCGCCGATTTCACAACTGTTGCGGAATGGACCGTTGCCCCCGATAAGTTGAATCAGACCCCTTGGAAAGAGTACTCCGTTGACCTAAGTGCATACGCCGGTCAGGAAGTTTATGTCGCTTTCCGCCATTTCGGTTGCACCAATCAGTATGCTTTGGCTGTCGATGATGTCCGTTTCACTTACAATGCGGTTGCAAATGACTTGGAAAGTTTCAACCTTTACCGTTCCACAACGGATGGCGATTATCAGTTGATTGCCAATATTCCAGCCGTTGAGTATCAGTCTCAGTATGAATATTTTGACAATGTGGAAGAAGGCACTTATTACTATCAGGTGACGGCAGTCTATGCCAGCCAGGACGAAACGGAACCAACTTCTGCTGTGGTTACAGAGACATCAGTCGCTGAAAATGCTGTCGATGCAAAGGTCTACCCAAATCCGACCAATGGTCTGCTGAAAGTCGTTGCCGATAATATGAAGCAAATCACGGTGATGAACGCTTTGGGACAGGTTGTCAGCACAATTCCTGCCGAAGGCGAAGAAATATCAGTTGATTTGTCGCAAATGAAGGCTGGCTTGTACCTGATTCGCGTTGAGACGGAGACAGGTTGCGAAGTGCATCAAATCAATGTGGTGAAGT
>JAGHSL010000021.1 GCA_018065885.1 Candidatus Limimorpha equi | reverse complement strand
GAAAGGATGTTCTGGCTAATGAAATCCATCGCTTGAGCAAAAGAAGCAACCGTCAGATGGTCTGTGTCGATGCCGGAGCCATCACCGAGACTTTGTTTGAAAGCGAACTCTTCGGCCATGTCAAAGGTGCGTTCACCGATGCCCATGCCGACCACATCGGCAAGTTCGAGCAAGCCAACGGCGGCACGCTTTTCCTCGACGAAATTGGTAACATTCCGCTGCATCTTCAGGCTAAGCTTTTGCGTGCCATACAAAACAGAAGCATTACGAAAGTCGGTGATAATAAGTCAATTCCGATTGACATTCGTCTGATTTGTGCCACCAATATGAACCTTGAAAAAATGGTCAGGGAAGGCCATTTCCGCGAGGATTTGTATTACCGCCTCAACACCATGCCGTTGCATCTGCCGCCGCTTCGTGAACGCAGAAGCGATATTTTGCCCTTGGCGGAAATCTTCATCAGGCAATTCAACGGAAAATACCATCGCAACATCGAAGGCTTGAGCGAATCGGGTAAGGAAGTGCTTGAAAACCAGCAGTGGAGCGGCAATATCCGTGAGTTGCAGAACTGCATCGAAAAAGCGGTTATCCTTGCGGAAAGTACTATGCTCACGCCAAACGATTTGAAAATCACATCGGTGTCAAAGCCAACTGAAACGCAGATGCAAACCTTGGAAGAAACGGAGGAAAAAGCCATCCGCGAGGCTATGGAAAGGCATAACGGCAATTTGACTTTGGTGGCAAAATCGCTGAATATCAGCCGCCCGACCTTATACAACAAACTCAAAAAATACGGTATCTGATGCGCATCTGGCTTGTGATATTGATTGTTTTCGCCAGTGTTGCGGTGACAGCCTTCGCTACGGCCATCATCGTGCGCCGCAAAGACCGAAATAAGGTGGCGTATATGCTTGATGCCTTTGAGGACGATGAGATGAATTTCCGCTTTCAGGAAAATGGAAAATTCAACACTACGCTGAACCGAATGCGCTGGATATTAGAGCGTAACCGCCAGCGCGACGAGCAGCAATCGTGGATAAAACTCATCCGTGTCCTGACGCACGAAATCATGAATACGGTCAGCCCGATAGCCTCCTTGAGCGAGGCCTTGAGCCGTTCCGTCAATCATCCCGATGAGGCGCAGCTTGATGTCAAGGCGGGACTGAAAACGATTTCATCTTCGTCGAAAGATTTGATTCGATTCGTTGAGTCGTATCGCGCCTTGGCGGGCGTGGCGCGGCCCATCAAGAAAGCCATCATGCTTTCGGAATTGATGGAGAAAGTCATTAGCCTGACTTCGGAACAATGTGCTTCATTTAATGCAAAATGCACTTATACAGCACTTTCCGATGATATTATCCTTTATGCAGATGAAAGCCAGCTGTCGCAAATTATAGTCAACCTGATAAAAAACGCCCTCCAAGCCGAGGCAAGCCGAATAGACATAGAAGCGAGCATCAATGCTGACGAGCAAGTGCGTATTGTGGTCAGTAACAACGGCAAAGCCATCAGCCGCGAGAGTCAGGAACAGATTTTCGTGCCTTTTTTCACTACCAAACCAAATGGTTCTGGCATCGGCCTCAGCATTTCGCGCCAAATCATGAACCTTCACAACGGCTCCATCGATTTGTTGGAAAGCACACCAGAGAAGACTGTGTTCGAGCTGGTGTTTCGGTGATTTGATGATTTGGAAGCAAATCTTACAAAATAAGTTGTTTTTTTATAATTACAGATTGGATTTTTTTGAACCGCAGATTTCGCTGATGACGCTGATTTTCAATAGACTGCTTTAAATCGAACACGGATTTAACGGATTGACACGGAAATTTTAAATGCGCGTCCTTCGGCTTCGCTCAGGAACCGCGCATAAATTAACACGGATTGGCTGACGCGAAACGTCATTCCGACCTTTAAACAGCGAAGCGTCATTGACTTCGTCGAATGCAGAGCATTTCCCGCGTAGGCGGGAATCTTCTATGCCCATTGGAACACTTCCACAGGAAGCCGATACACAGTGTCTCCCAAAGCACAGGGGATGCCCGCCTGCGCGGGCATGACGTTGT
>JAGHSL010000095.1 GCA_018065885.1 Candidatus Limimorpha equi | reverse complement strand
AATTAATACTTAAATACTATTATCCTATTTTAGGAAAACAAAAATAGGAACTTTTTCGATAGGTATAGCTGGAAAACGCAAATTTCAGCAATGAAAGCAATAAATGAAGAAAGATAAACGCGATTGTGAAAAATAAATGCAAATGTCCGCAAATGATTTATTAATCATCTGATTGCAAATTAATGAAATAATTCATGGCAATTCGTGTTCAAAATGAGAAACGCAAATGACAACAAAACCCGTATTTTTGCCGCGCGAAAGTTCATCATCATGTCAATCTCGTTTTTAACCTTAATAGGATTGCTTTTCACCATCGCGTTGATTATCGCCGTTGGCACCATTTCAGGCAAAAAAGTGAAAAACGCCAGCGACTTTTCGACGGGAAGCGGCAAAGCCGGCACTTGGATTGTTTGCGGCACCATCATGGGAACCTTGGTCAGCGGGCAAGCCACCATTGGCACGGCGCAACTGGCTTTCAGTTACGGCATTTCAGCATGGTGGTTTACATTGGGTTCGGCCATCGGATGTCTCATTCTTTCAATTGCTTACGTCATTCCGTTGCGGCATAGTGGCAACGTGACTCTGTTGGAAGTTGTTTCAAAAGAATACGGCAAGAAAGCCGAAGCCGTCGGTTCGCTGCTGTGCTTTTTGGGCATTTTCATCAGTATCATTGCACAGATTCTGTCGGCCTCGGCTTTGCTGCAAACGCTTTTTCCAATCAGTTTTTTGGTCGCGGCCTTGATTGCCATTGCTTTGATGATTGTCTATGTTGTTTTTGGCGGCGTTTGGGGTGCCGGCATGGGCGGCATCGTCAAGTTGGCCTTGCTTTATGTCAGCGCCTTGATTGGCGGCATTGCCGTTTTCGGACTGGCCAAAGGCTATTCCGGACTGATGGAAACCTTGCAAGACATTTTCTGCAATACGAATTTGGGTGAAATAAATGAAATCAGTTCACAAGAGGCTGTGAATCATCGCTATCTGAATTTATTGGCACGCGGCCCGATGAAAGATTTAGGTTCGTGCCTTTCGTTGATATTGGGCGTTTTGGCCACACAAACCTACGCGCAAGGTATCTGGTCGGGGAAATCGGACAGCGCGGCACGCAAAGGCTCGCTGCTATGCGCTTTCCTGACACCGCCCATCGGAATTGCCTGTATTTTAATCGGTTTGTATATGCGCGGACATTACATCACTTCCGATGAATTGGCTGTTTTAGGCACCATTCCCGATGGCATGGCTGTGATGACATCATCGTCGCAGGCATTTCCGCTGTTTGTACTCAACCATCTGCCGAAACTGTTTGGCGGCATGGTTTTGGGCACTTTGCTCATCACGATTGTAGGCGGCGGTTCGGGATTGTCATTGGGAGCCGCAACCATTTTGGTGCGCGATGTTTTTTATAAAATCAAGCCGAAAATCAAGGATTCGAAACGCAACTTGCTGATTTCAAGGCTTACAATCGTTGTTATTTTGCTTTTAGGCGTTGCAGCGGCAGCATCATTCTCGGGCTGTTTCATCAACGATTTGGGATTCCTGTCAATGGGTTTACGCGCTACGGCAGTGTTTTTGCCACTCACCTTTGCCTTGTTTTTGCCGCAACACATTCGCCCGAAATGGATTCTCGCTTCGATGATAGCCGGAACCGCCATGTTGCTGGCAGCCAAGTTTGCAAGTTTGCCTGGTGACCCAATGTGGTGGGGATTGGGCGTTTGTTTGGCATGTTGTGTTGCGGGATTTAAAAGAAAAACAGCTTAAATTTGACCTTCAAAATGAGCCAAAAATCATCATTTTTTTGTTAAGAATCTGTTTTTGAATTTATTGAAAACTTTTACAGGTTTATCAAAATTTGGTGGAACGTAATGACGCACGGCCGTGCGTCTCTACCGCCCCAAACCAAATATATACGGCAAAACCAAATGAGAAAGGGCGACCCAGCAGGGCCGCCCTTTCAGTTTATAATGTTCTTTATACCTTATCCAACTACCAGATTGACAATCTTATTCGGCACGTAAATCAGTTTTCTGACCTGCTTGCCTTCAATCCATTTGGCGGCTTCAGGAGCGGCCAGCACTGCGGCCTGAACTTCGTCGGCGGTCATCGTAAGCGACAGTTCCATGTTGAAACGCATCTTCCCGTTGAACGAAATCGGGTAGTTGAAACTGTTTTCAACCGTTTTCGATTCATCGTAAACAGGGAAGGAGGCTTCCACGACCGAATTGTAATGGCCTAAGAGATGCCACAATTCTTCGGCGATGTGCGGTGCGTAAGGAGAAATCATGATGCACAGCGGGTCGAGGATTTCGCGCTTGTTGCACTTCAGGTCGGAAAGTTCGTTCACGCAAATCATAAAGGCCGAAACCACGGTGTTGAATGAAATGCTTTCGATGGCATCCTCTTCCTTTTTAATGAGCTTGTGCAGGCATTTCAGCTCGGCGGCTGTGGCAGGTTCGTCCGACACGTTGAACTGGTTGAATTCGTCGTGATAGAGACGCCAGAACTTGCGCACGAAGCGGAAGGTGCCTTCGATGCCTTGGGTATCCCATGGCTTCGACTGCTCAAGCGGTCCGAGGAACATTTCGTAGAGACGCAATGTGTCGGCACCATACTTTTCGACCAAATCGTCAGGGTTCTGGACATTGTATTTCGATTTCGACATCTTTTCGATTTCCGATCCGCAGACAAAAATGTCGTTGCCGTCCTTATCTTTTTCATAAATGAATACGGCTTCCTTCAAGTCGTCTCTCCAATTGCGGAAAGCCTCAACATCGAGAATGTCGTTGCGAACCATGTTGATGTCAACGTGAATCGGGTCGCTGTATTCGTCACGGCCAGTGTAATTCTTGGAGACGAAAATCGGAATTCTCTTGTGGGCTGGTCTGTCGACGAAGGATGGAACATCTTTACCAGCAACGGCATCCTTAATCTTTTGCTCGACGAGGTTGGTGCCATTGATGCAGTCGTCCATGATTTCGCCATTCGGAATCATCAGGATTTTAAGGCCTTTGCTTTCGGCGTATTCTTCCCAAGGTTCGGCCAGTTTTTCGAGGCTTCCGACACGTTTCACATCCAAAATGATGCCTTTTTCGGGGCAGAAGAAATCGAACTGACGGCGACCATCCTTGTAATTCTTGATGAATTCAACGCCCATCTTCTTGTCCTTAATCATGTTCCAGACGGCATATTCGCACAGCTTTTCGATGTTGACGCGATAAGCAAAGCTTGAACGGCCTTGAATCATGCCCTGATTAATCATTCTCTGGAAAGGCTCAGCCTTGCAGGAGAGGCCTAAATCGTAGAGGAACTTGCACCAGAAACGGCTGTAAATCAAATGACCAGTTGCATGTTCGGCACCGCCGATGTAAAGGTCGACATTCTGCCAATAATCGTTGGCTTCGCGGCTGAAATATTCCTTGTCGTTGTGCGGGTCTTGGTAGCGCAGATAGTAACCGCTTGAACCGGCAAAACCAGGCATGGTGTTGGTTTCAATCGGGTAGCCTTCCTCGGTGACCCAGTTCTTGGCGCGTGCCAATGGCGGTTCGCCGTTTTCGGTCGGCTTGTATTCGTCGATGGAAGGCAGCATCAGCGGCAGTTTCGATTCGTCCATGGCGTAAGGCATGCCATCCTTGTAATAAATCGGGAATGGCTCGCCCCAGTAACGCTGGCGGCTGAAAATGGCATCACGCAGACGGTAGTTGGTCTTGCCTGTGCCCACGCCTTTCTTTTCCAGTTCTTCAATCATGCGCATGATGGCTTTCTTGACAGGCATGCCATCGAGGAAACCTGAATTGACCAGTTCGCCATCCTTGGCATCGAAACTTTCTTCCCATGTGGCTGGGTCGGTGGTTTCTGCGCTTGGCTTCTTCACTACTTGGATGATAGGCAGGTTGAAATGACGGGCGAAGGCGAAGTCGCGGCTGTCGTGAGCCGGAACGGCCATGATGGCGCCTGTGCCGTAACCCATCAGCACGTAGTCGGCAATCCAGATGGGCAGTTTGGCACCCGTAATCGGGTTGATGCCGTAGGCACCTGTGAAAGCGCCGCTGACCTTGCGGACTTCGGCCATACGCTCACGCTCGGAGCGGTTCTTGGTGCGGGTAATGTATTCTTCCACTTCGGCGCGTTGCTCGTCGGTGGTGATTTGCATGACCAATTCATGTTCGGGAGCCAAAACCATGAAGGTGGTTCCAAACAAGGTGTCGGCGCGTGTGGTGAACACTTCCAAGTCGATGTCCTTGCCTTCAACGCCGAAATGCACCGAAGCACCCATCGACTTGCCAATCCAGTTGCGCTGCACGTCCTTGACGGAATCACTCCAATTGACCGTTTCGAGGTCTTCCAAAAGACGATCGGCGTAGGCCGTGATACGCAGCAGCCACTGTTTCATCGACTTGCGGACGACAGGATAACCGCCGCGCACGGAAAGACCGTCGGCGACTTCGTCGTTGGCCAGCACGGTGCCCAATTCGGCGCACCAGTTCACCATCGTTTCGGCCTGATAAGCCAGGCGGTAGTTCATCAGGATTTCCTGTTGCTGTTTCTCGCTCATGGCATTCCATTCGTCAGCAGTGAAATGCAGCGGCTTGCTTTGTGCCACATTCAGGTTTTCAGCGCCGTGCTTTTCGAAATACTGAATCAGGTTGGCGATAGGTTTGGCTTTCTTGCAATTGTTGCAATAATAGGAGTTAAACAATTGGATGAAAGTCCATTGCGTCCATTTGTAATATTGCGGGTCGCTGGTGCGGACTTCGCGGTCCCAGTCGTAGCAGAACCCGATTTTGTCCATCTGCTCGCGGTAGCGGTTGATGTTTTTTTCGGTCGTAACGGCAGGGTGGGTGCCGGTCTGAATGGCGTATTGTTCGGCTGGCAGACCGTAGGCATCGTAGCCCATCGGGTGCAGCACGTTGAAGCCTTTCAGACGCTTGTAGCGTGCATAAATATCGGAAGCGATGTAACCCAGCGGGTGACCCACATGCAGGCCTGCGCCCGAAGGATAAGGAAACATGTCAAGGACGTAGAATTTCGGCTTGTTCTTGTCGATTTCCACTTGATAAATCTTGTTGTCGCGCCAGTATTCCTGCCACTTTTTTTCGATTTCGGAAAAATTGTAATCCATATAGTTAGTGTTTGTTTTGCATCAAAAAACGATAAAATCACGCCATGCGAGGCATGACCATGAAAAAATCGTGCAAAGTAACGAAAAAACGTGCAATTATGGCTGGATTTAATTGGAAATTCTTAGAAACCGATTCCGATAATGCCATGAATTATGCGCAATTAAAATCAAAATTTCATCTTGTAATTGAGAAATAACTACATTTGCACCATTAACTTTAAAATCTATCATCATGAAAGTATTTGTC
>JAGHSL010000450.1 GCA_018065885.1 Candidatus Limimorpha equi | reverse complement strand
GCCAAATGCAAACCGACTTCACCATCTCCAGCTATGATAATATCCATTTTTCTTATTATATTTGGACTGCAATTTTAGGAAAAAAACATTTGCTTCGCTTGAAAAACGTGGATTTTTTGATTTGAGATGTTGGCTTCTGGCTGTTGGCTTGGCTTTGCCGTGGGTTTGGCTTTCACACATCACCATTCACCTTACACCCATCACCATCCACCATGCACTCGTCACCATTAATTCACCGTTTCGACAAGCTCAACGGGCTGTATAATCCATTACCATTCACTAATAACCAGTCTCCTTATACTTATCGCTGGATGATTTTCGCAACGTGAGTTTCCATTGAGGTTTTCACCTTAATAAGATATAAGCCTTGCTTGACGGAGTTGGACAAATCGCCAATTTCAAGATGTTGCAAACCGGCTTCAAGACGGCCAAAACCCTTTGAATGGACAAGGTTTCCTGCCATCGAATAGACTTCCATCGTCACAAATTCGGCTTCTTTCAGCGTAAGTTCTGCATAACTCGTTTCCGTCAGCGGATTACCGACAATATGCAAAGCCTTGTTTTTCCTGGCAAATTCGTTGAGGCCAACGCCTGAAAACTCGTAAGCACCCATATCAATCCTTCCATTGCTGACGCGTGGCATTCCGTCCAAATCGAGGCCGTTCAAAACTTCAGGATTGGTATTCGGGTCGCCGGCATCGCGGCAAGGACTCTCTGCCGAAAGACGGAAGTCAAGGTTTTGCTCATCGGCAAACAACGGGTCGGCATCAATCATGTTTTCATAGACTGTTATGTGTTCGAAGCCACTAATGGAATCCAAACCGCCTTGAACCAAACCATTATAAAACAAAGGTGCATCGGGTTCGAAAGTCCATACCCACATTTGCACATTAGGCATTTCGGGATGAACATTGTAATTGCCTTTTACAATAATGTTGCGCATCACGGGACTGCTGTTTTCATAGAAAAATATGCCTCCGCAGTTGACACCGTCGGACGAATTGCCGACGACAGTAATGTTACTCACTTCGGGTGAGGCATTCGAAAAAGCCAAGCCTCCGCCAAAATGTCCGGCATGGTTGTTGGCAAACAGACAGTTCGATATGGAACATACCTTGTCGTTGCAGCGCATGATGTAAAGTCCGGCACCATTCAGGCCGATATTGTCTTCAAAGACAGCCCTGTCGATTATCACCGAACAGCTATCCAGACTCAAGGCGCCACCAATGCTGATTTCGCCGTAATTGTTGCGGAAATCCATGTCGGTCATTTCCACGTCGCAATTGATGAAACGCAGGCCGCCGCCATACATGAAATAAAGGTTGTCCTTGGTGTAGAGCTTGTTTTCGCTCACGCTGCAATTGCTCATCTTCACATTGGAATGTTCGGCATTGAGCGCGCCGCCATGTTCGCGGGCAAAATTGCAACGCAAAACACTGTTTGTCAGTTCCACATCTTCGCAATTGATGATTTCCAACGCGCCGCCGTGCTGACGCAAGGTGTCGGCTGCCTTGCCGTATTGGAAAACGCAATGGTCGAATTTCGCCTGCTGCGCCAAATCCAACGTGATGCCGTTCCATCCGCCACGACCTGAATTGTAAATGTGAAACCCCGTCGTGTCGGGTACGGTGAAAACTACCGGTTCATCTTCCGTTCCCAAAGCCGAAATGGAACCTTTACGGACTGAAATGCCGTAAAATCCGTTGAAAACTACCGTTGTCCCTGAAGAAATTTCCAAGGTTTCCTGGACATAAACATCGCCGGTAACAAAAACAGTATCAGCGTCCCAAGTGCCCGACTGCAAGCCGCTCACTTCAATGTTTTGCGCTTTTGCCAGCAACGAAGCCATGACGAAAAGCAGTAAAAATTTGATTTTCATAATGTATGTGTGTTATTTGTTATTAATTCGTTTTTAATGTCATTGTTACTTGTGCTCCGGCGTCAGCCATGATGCCAATTAAACCAGCCAAAACTTTGTCGTTTTTGTCGAAAGTCACGGTGTAGGTGGTAAGGTTTTGTGACTTGTCGCTACTTGACCCCATGTGTTGTATGTCATAATCGTATTTCGTCTGCATATTGACTAACGCAATGGCGGAAATGCCTAATGCCAGTTCTATTTTATCTGCAATGGCTTGTGTCATAGGTCTTTTGCCTTTGACAAGTTCATTCAAATGAGAGCGTTGCATACCTATTTGTTGTGCAAAATCCTTTTGGCTTATGCCGCGTTCTTCCAGTTCATACATCAGGATTTTTCCAGGATGTGTGGCTGTCCAAATTGTCGTGTTGTCATTTTCCTTTTCCATAGTGTGTGTTGTCTAATTCTATCAATGTGATGATAAATCCTTCTTCCGTTTCCCGAAACAAGAGTCTTTCAACCCGATTGTTGAAAACTCTAACGGAGTTTAAATCGATATGTTTTAGTTTTTCGTAATGTAAGAAACTAAATTGCGCCAAATCATTTGCTTTTTCTACAGAAGACATGGTGTTGTAAATATCTGCGAGTTTTTGCGTAAACTTTTTGTCCCGCGCAAATACTTTATATTTTCCATGGTTCGTGCCTGTCTTTATCAATTCTTCCAAATCGGTTTCTTCAAAGAGAACTTTCATCCGTTTAAATTTAAATGCAAAAGTAATAATAATTCCCAAATTCGGGAACTTTTATCATTGTTTATCAAAATTATGCTATTAAAATAATGTTGTCAACATATAGTTTTCGGATTATTTTTGGAATCACATTTTTTATTTTTCATTGTAAATCCGATTAATCCATAAGGCAAAAAACTTGTCCGTAACCGAATATTCCTGGTGGATTTCAGTGATATAGCCTTGCATAAGTAATTGTTTAACTGCCGATTGCACTGAACTTGCCGAAGGCAGGTTGTGCTTTTTTGAAAAAGCCATCGAAGTCAGGCCTGTTGCCGTTCCTTCCTGGGCGATGGCATAAAGCAATGGTTTTTGCTTTTCCGAAATGCCCGAAAGGATTTCCTTGTAGGTGGTCTCCTTATCATTCAAAATGAATTCAATGGAATCGTTGACGATGGACATGTCGCAAGTCTTTCCTTTCGCCGTATAGGAAAATGCCTCGTTGAAAACCTTCTGCATATAGAAAGTGTGACCTTTAAATAAATTGTAGACATATTCGATAACATACTGATTCACATTGCGTTGAAATTCGTTGAATAGCCGAATTACAAAAGTCCTGTAGGTTTCGAAAGGTATTTCTTTAAGTTCAAGAATGTCAGCGCTTTGGTAAAAAGGTTTGGCCGATGAAGTAAACATTTCCTGCATGATGCTTCTTTCGCTTCCAGCAAACACAAAACGACAGTTCTGCATATTCTGAATGTGACTTCGGAGCAAGGCCTCTATGTTTTTTTCAGGATAATGCGTTATCTGCTGGAACTCATCTATCGACATGATGCAGGGTTTGGAAGCGGTTTCCAGATAGTTGAAAATCTCTTCCAGAGTGAGTTCCGGGTTAGCGATGTCGCCCAATTCCAAACCGAAAGCAGGACTTCCATCCAAAGAATCGATGCTGAACTTGCCACTGATGGATTTCAAGGCCTGAATAAAGCCCTTAACCAATCTTTTTCCTTTTGGAACCAGTTCCTTATAGATGCTCCGGCCAAGATTATAGGTAAATTCCTTTAGGTTTGAAGTGTGTAAAATGTCGACAAAAAACGTGAAATATTCGTTTTTTATTGCCTCGTTATCATAGCAAAAATGTATCAATCCCGTTTTTCCCATTCTGCGTGGAGAGATGAGAACGACATTGTTTCCATTGCTCAAAGCATGGATAAGTTTCTGTGATTCAACCTCTCGGTCACAGAAATAAGTGGCAGGTATTTTCCCCATTACCACAAAAGGATTTCGGACGTTTGCCATAGTCGAATATAATTACGCTGCAAAAATAATTATTTTATCAAGATTATGCTGACAAAATAATTCTGTCGACATAAAAACAGATGTTAATCTGCAAAAATCGAAGAATTGTCGGCAAATTCAAAATGAATTGCTACTTTTGCAGCTGTATTTTCATATATGCTGCGGCAGTAGTGGAAACCGAAGGCAGGCAATTTAAATGTCAGTTTTTTTCATTTTGCCGACACAATTAGAATAGATAGAATGAACGAGACGACACAATTATTCAAAACTCTTCCCGAATTAAGCAGAATCGGTTCTTTCGGTTTTTTGTTCGGTGCCATCCTGATAGGCGTTTTCCTTTCCCTTTTCATCAATATGGGGCCGGCGTTCCTTACCTTGGTCCAGACCAGTCTTCACTATGATTTCAGGTCGGCTGCGTGGTTTGCTCTGGGTGTCTTGGCAAACGATGCTATGATTATTTCGCTTTGCGTCCTGACTTCGGTTCAGGTCGTTCTGACAAGCCATCAGGAAATACAACTGTTTATCATCGGCGCGGGAATAATCCTGCTCATATTTGGTCTTTACACCTTCAGGCGAAAAGTCGATGAGGAGAAGGTGCAGCAGCAAGTCGATGAGAACGAGAAAAAGACACAGGCCATTCTTGAGAAGAAAAATCCCAAACGTCCAGGTGGCATATTTTTCGGCAAAGGCTTCGCTATGAACATCTTGAATCCATTTGTTTGGTTTTTCTGGTTTTCAGCCGTGGCTGTTGTTGCTGGTAATACGGGTGGAAGTAAAATCAATACCTTGTTGTTTTTCGCCATTGCTCTGGGTTCTTGTCTTGCCGTTGATTTGCTCAAGGCGAAAGGAGCTTCCGCGCTGAAAAGGTTTTTCAATTCAAACCGAATCAACATTATGAACAAAATGGTTGGAATTGCGTTGATGCTGTTCGGATTGTATTTCATCATTGTCAAAGGAATATTAGCTATATCTTAAATTATGGAAATCGTAAAAGTCAAATCAAACTGGTGGTCATTCGTCTTCAGCGGACTGATTGCCATTATTTACGCCTTGTTAGCCTTGTTAGTGCCAGGCGAATTGGCTCAGACCATCGTTAAAGTGTCGGGCATCATCATAGTCTTAATCGGTGTCGTATGTTTATTAATAGCCATGCGTCGCAAACGTAACACATTGCCTTGGGGAATGCTTCTTTTCGAATCAATTGTGCTTCTAGCATTAGGAGGAGTGGCTTTTTTCTGGTCGACGGCTACCATAAAACTCATCATCTTTGCCATCGGATTATGGTCGGTCATCATTGGCACTTTCATGCTTCTGGTGATTCTTAGTGCAAGAGACATCATGATTAATAGAGGTTTTTTCATTTTCTGCGCCATCCTGAGCCTTTTGTTCGGCATTCTGCTTCTTATCAATCCGTTTGAATCGGCGACTGTATTTGTCATCATTTCGGGCATTATCGCCATGGTTTTCGGCATTATTATGATGATGTTCGGCTTTGCCGTCCGCAAAGTCGATGCGGATGTGAAGGTGATTAGTGAAAACCAGGAAAATTCCTGATTCCAATAGTATATTTGTTTGTAGAGGTCTCTATTGTTTTATTGGAAACCGTCTTGTGTTTGTGATTTTATGGCGTTCAGAAACGCATGGTGTGTTTCTTAGCGTTTCGTTCAATTGCTTCGATTTATCGTTGGCGAGGCAGACTATGTGTGCAACGTCTCTACATGACAACTACTCAACAATTAAACAAATAAACATCAACAATCCTCTTCAAATTCAATCATTCTGTTCAGTGTCTGACAGAAATCACGAGTGGTCTGAAATTCTTCTAAAGCCCACTCAACCAGGCGTTTGCTGTAGAGCATGTCTTTTGGAATTTCACGTTCCAAGAGCCAGTCGCGATGCTTGAAAAGTTCGGCCTGCGGATGGTCTTTCGGATAGCCGTTCGGCACGCGCACCATGTTTCTTGAAGTGTCGCAAGTGAAATGCTTGGCCTTTTTGATGGATTTCACCAAAGGCTCGGCATCGAAGAGTACGCCATCACGGATGCTTT
>JAGHSL010000211.1 GCA_018065885.1 Candidatus Limimorpha equi | reverse complement strand
GTCAGCACAATTCCTGCCGAAGGCGAAGAAATATCAGTTGATTTGTCGCAAATGAAGGCTGGCTTGTACCTGATTCGCGTTGAGACGGAGACAGGTTGCGAAGTGCATCAAATCAATGTGGTGAAGTAAAATAATAGAAATCATCAGAATAAAACTTGTTTGCAATGAAAAAACATCTTCCTATTATTGTGACAATGTTGATGTTAGCACTTTTCAGCAATTGTAAAAAAGAACAGAAAAACAATTCAATTTATCCTGTTGTTTCGACAGATGAAGTGACAGAAATAGGAATCCATTCTGCCATGTGTAGTGGCACTGTGACCGAACACGGTGAAACTTTTATAAATGTTAGAGGAATTTGCTGGGGCATAAATCACAATCCAACCGTAAGTGACGATTTTATTAATAGCGATTTTTATTTCGCAAAAGATTCGGATGATGGCTTGGGAAGCTACAACGTTAAAATCCCGGGATTGGCAGCCAATACCCAATATTATGCACGCGCGTATGCTACGAATAGTAATGGGACTGCGTATGGAAATGAGGTGAGTTTCACCACCCAATCGTATGGAAGTATTGTTCCCGAAGGAGGCGTAAATGCGCTTTTCTCCATTAACGGCAATGGCGGCAAAGTCTGGTTCTCGAAAGGTAATTTGCAATATCAAGCCTCTACTGGCACATGGCGCTTTGCTGAAAACCAATGGGACATTTGTGATGCCAACACAAGCGAACACAACACTACCGATTATGCCGAGGGAAGCTCGGCCTGGATTGACCTTTTCGGCTGGGGAACTTCGGGATATGCTCATGGTGCGATTTGTTATCAACCTTGGTCAATTAGTACGAACTCGTCAGATTATCTTGCCTACGGACAAAGCGGATGCAATTTATACGACCAGTCAGGTGAGGCTGATTGGGGTTATAATGCCATCAGTAATGGCGAAAACACCGAAAATTGCGGTTGGCGTTCTCTTACTGACAAAGAGTGGAATTATCTCTTGTTCGATAGGCGCAACAGCAACAATCTCTTTGGCTATGGTCAAGTGAATGACAAGAAGGGCTTAATATTATTGCCTGATGACTGGTCATTGCCACAAGGAATCACGTTCAAAGCCGGATTCTCATCATGGGAAAACAGCTTTTCTGAAAAACAATGGTCGAAGATGGAAACAGCTGGAGCCGTTTTTCTTCCTGCTGCGGGTATGCGCAATGGCGATTTTGTGTATCATGTGATGAGTTCCGGCGATTATTGGACTTCAAAGTGTTTGCAAAACACTGGTTCACAATATGGTTCGTATGCGTTGTACTTTGGATACGAAATTGTTCGCCCCGACTATGTAGTTGATCGTCATTCTGGCCTTAGCGTGCGTCTTGTATTTCCAGAAGATTAAGGTTGAAAGTTAAATTTCTATCAATCTAACCGCTTCCACCGCGTTTTTCACATCATGAACGCGAATAATGTCAGCACCATTCAATAGGGCAATGGTGTTCAGAATGGTTGTGCCGTTTTCGATGGCTTCGGGATTGTTTTTGAAATCCGTTCCCAAAACTTTCCAAATCATTGATTTCCTTGAAATTCCGATGAGGATGGGAAGCCCATTGAAACGATAGCGGTTTAGGTCGCGAAGCAAGGCGTAGTTGGCGTTCAGACTTTTTCCGAAACTGATGCCTGGGTCGAGAATAATTTGTTGATTTCCAAATGAATTGAGTTTTTCGTATTGCGCAGCAAAGAAATCGTGAACCGTTTGGTGTATGTCGCCATCCAAGGTATATTGGTGCATGGTTTCGGGCGTGCCGACACAATGCATCATGATGTAAGGTACATGATTTTCACCGATGTAAGGCAGCATTTTTTCATCGAACAAACCGCCTGAAATGTCGTTGATGATGTCGGCGCCTTCGCTGAGGCAACTTTCGGCAACGGCTTTTCTGAACGTGTCGATGGAAAGCAAGGCATCGGGGAAATGTTTGCGAATGGCTTTTACAATGGGAACGACTCTTTGCAATTCTTCGGCTTCTGTCGCGATTTCGTTGTTCGGACGTGTTGAGCAGCCGCCAATGTCGATGATTTCCGCACCATCGCAAAGCATTTCTTCGCAATGGCGTAAAGCACTGTCAATCTGATTGTAATGACCGCCATCGGAAAGCGAATCGGGCGTCACGTTCAGTATGCCCATCACCACGGGACGGGAACTGCTGAAATTTTTATTTTGTGTTCTG
>JAGHSL010000142.1 GCA_018065885.1 Candidatus Limimorpha equi | reverse complement strand
CAGAAGAAATGGCTCAATATGGTTTGCAATGGGTTGGCAGAGACGCATTCCATGCAAACATTCGCCCATTGAACAACGACTGCAAACTCTATGTATTTGAAAATGCTGCTGAAACTTTCGATGCAATTACCACTGACATTGAAAAAGCAGCCTTCTTCAATTCTTTGATTGAATTGGGCTCTCCTGTTGAAGAATATCGTAACATCAGTGTTGCCACCGCAGGCGATACTACCTACAACGATGTCCTCGCTGTTATTGACGCAGAAGGTAACCAACACCTTATCCTTTTCGTCAATGCCAATGTCCAAACTGGAAGTTTCGGCGTTCAGACAACTATCACTGGCCAGGCCAAATAATCGAAAACGATTATCAACAACACAAAAAAGGCATCCATTCGGGTGCCTTTTTTCGTTTGAAGGATGCTTTTTTAAGAACCGCGTAAAGAAAAAAGAAGCTAAAGGTTTTTATCAGTTTTTTCCCATTTATCGCGAAACAAACGGAATGTTGCACATGTCAAGGATTTCTGTCACGAACTTCCGTTCCAAGATGCCAAACTCGCCATCGGAACGCGAAATTTTGGTCATCATCAATGAAAAATCGTGCTTCTTCTCTTTCGGCAAATGTCTTAAAATCTCAAAAGTGCGCGATTGCAGTTCGTCTTTAGGGATTGGCACAAAACCATTGTCCGGCAAATCCAACTCCTTTAAACACGACTTATATACCGCATTTTCCATCTCATGTTCCCGGAAATCGGCATGAGCCAAATTATAAAGCACACTGGCTATGGCTTCCTTCTCTATCTTATTGTATTCCATTTTCTTAAAACTGAATTCCGTTTATTTCAATCCTTTTTAATGCAAACGTTTATCCACTATAGTGAAGACGATTCCGAGTTGGAAATTCATACCGCTGGTATTCAATGGCTTAAAGCAACCGATAATATTGTTTGTGGCAGCATAAATATGGAAAAACTTCAAGTTGCAGGTAAAGCCAAGGCCAAGATTATCGAAGCTGCGCTTCATCATGGAATAAGAGGCGCACAAATCAAAAGTTTTGTTCAAAGTAGCATTGTAAGCCAAAGTCATCGCGGGGCGGACACCCAATCCGCTGCAATAGCCCTGAAATTGCGCAATGAACCTGTGTTTATCATTCAAAGCGTAGGTGCCGCGCAGCAAAATATTGGTATGCAACATAGTAGTGTAATCCCCTGAGTTTTCCGTTTCAAAATCGAAGTAATCCTTCATGTCATTGAAATACTTATTGCGGTATTCATTATCCGACAAAATTTTCTGCAATTCGCTGACATTGATGCCTTGAAAGAGGAAAGTTCCATTGTCATAAAACTGGCCGTTATCGACAATCTGGCCGTTCAACATCACACCTGTTTTTTTCCAATGGATGAAACCCAAATCGTTCACAGCAGCCAACAAGCCGAAGTGATCGTCAAAACGATATTCGGCGGCCAAGTCAATGCCAACCCCTGGACTATGGAACAAATCCGCCACATTGAAGCGGCTGTTTTCAAATTCAATCTTATTATCCTTGATTTGGAAAGGCATAGGCGATGTCAATCGCAATGCTAAATCCTCTTCGATGCACAAGGAATAATCTTCATCAGTGATTATCTTTACGTTGCAAGCCTCCGTCTTGGCTTCGCCCACACCAAGGAGCAGCTTCACCCTACCGCCAACAGAAAGCTGCGAAGTCGCTTTTATCTGATAACCAAGCGCAAACTCCTGAAAGCACAAGGCATTCAAACCCACCTTCACATCAACGGGGTTGTCATATCCGACAAAAGCCGTATTTCCAGAAGCCGCAAACTGGAACAAATCATCACTGATATTGTTTGCCCATTGGAAACGGACACGATGGCTATACGTCAAATAACCATGCCGTAATCTCTTTCCAAAGCCCAAAACCTCCAAATCGAGAGTGGAATTCAGGCCGTTTTCCGGCTGCAAGCAATTGGCAAAGTTCTTCAAATCGATGACAGAAGGCTTGCCTGAAGCATCGTAACGGAACATGTTATCCATGCGGAAATCCAAGTTCCTGAAATCGCCGCAAATGTTACCGATGCCAACGGAAAAATGGCTGTCGTATGGCAAATCAGCCGACGGATTGTTTTTCAGCTGATACGGATTTGTCTTCATAAAGTCGACTGGCGAGACATCCTGAGCCTTGAGTTGCACGACAACTAATGAATACAGCAAAAAGCACAAGGTTTTAACCAATTTATTCATTTTCCGGAAGATTTTGAAAATTCAACATTACCATTGTATTTTACGATTGCCTTCATGTTGAAAAACAAATTCTGATCCTTGTACAACATCACATCATGGGAATCGGTGTCAACGGCAAAACTCAAAATAATGTGATTCGATTTCAGGATTTTATCAACACGCTCATCGGCAGCTTGGACTTTGATTTCCGATTCCACTTGGGATGCATCAAAAGAGCCAAGTAGTATTTCATCGACAGCCAGAGTATCCATTAACACATCATGCACAGAATCATACATATATGCGCTAACGTTCATGTTAAAAGGCATGTCAGTCAAAAAATCGAAATCGAGGCAAATCTCATCAATTATTTCCGGTAAAGACGCATTGGCAAGGTCAAACTCCAAAGTGTCCGAATAGACAAGACTTTCAACATTGAAAGAACACGGAATGTCCACATCGACTTTCAAGTCGACCGTTGACGTGTCGCTGACAGAGACGATATCTGCCATTCCATAAGGATTCAGGATCATAATTCCCGAAGCGTAAGCATTGTTGGAAGTCATATTAAGCTTTCCCCGCAACGTCTCGTTCAACACCTCAATATAATCATGCGATGGCGGAGCTATGACAACCTTAGGCATCTCACCGAAAATATGGTAAGGAACGACACCTTCACCCCAAACCAAAGCTGTATCAATCTCAAGCAGAGCATCAAGTTGAAATCCATTTCTTTCCCTCAATTTAATATTAGAAGCACACACGTTAGCCGTGCCTAAAATCTTATCAGAAAACATCTTGAAAGTCGTATCAAGCGAGAAGGATGACTTATAATCCGATATACGGCCAATCATTTCACGCACGCGCAAATCCGACACGTGCAAATTGGTTTGGAAAGACAATTCGGGTTGAGTGAAATCATGCAAGGTCAGATTCACCTCGTAGATGAGATTCAGCACATTCTCCACTTCCGTTTGATAGCGGAGACCTGTCAAATCCAAACTTTCATGACCTAAAACAGGATTGTAAACCAGACACATATCGTTTCCTTCAGCATCCTTGATTTCGGAGGAACGGATGATGATTTGGTTGAGATTCGTGATGTTCGATGAAATACCAAAATCAAATCGACCAGATCGGATTTCAGCCATCAGCACACTGATATTGTTCGATTCCAGTGTCACCGTTTGCGAAAAGAAAATTGTCGTATCAATTGGCTCAGGCAGCACAAACGGGAAAGGATTCGGAATGGAGAAAGTTTCCTCGACATCTATATCGTTAAAATACAGGAGGTCTTGTCCTTTGACCACATCCATCAAATCATAATTGAACATGAAATGCATCCCGCCATCCTCATCAAAATTCATCAACGAATCAATTTTGAATCGTTCCAGCAAATCGACAAAAGTGTAGGATGCAGAAGCAAGCGACAACGCTATTTCGCCATCCATTTCAGCGCCATCCAAATCATTGAAATCGTAGCTTTTACTGCATGATGTCAGCAAGGACAAGGCACAGAGGGCCAATAATAGTTTTTTCTTCATAATCAGTTTTTTTACATCATTTTTCCATTCAGAATCACCTTGGCGACTTTGTTTGCGCCATAATAATAAGGCATGTATTCCAACTGCGTCATCGGTTGGGTGATGATGAGGTTGGCAATCTTGCCGCGCGTGATGCTGCCCAGTTCGTCGCTCACACCCATAGCGTAGGCGGTGTTCAAAGTGGTGGCATTCAGGCCTTCTTCCGGCGTCAGGCGATAGCGGATGCTGGCCATGGAAAGCACAAGCTGCATGTTGCCCGATGGCGAAGTGCCCGGATTGAAATCGGAAGCCATAGCCACTGGCAAGCCGTTCTTAATCATCTCGCGTGCTGGCGACAAAGGAAGATTCAGGAAGAAAGCGCAGCCCGGCAAAATGGTCGGCATGGTTTCGGAATCCTTGAGAGCCTCGATTTCAGCCTGCCCCATCTGTTCCAGATGATCGACGCTGATGGCGCCATATTTCACGCCCACCTGCACGCCGCCCGAAACGGCCATCTCGTTGGCATGTATTTTTGGACGCATACCATATTTAATACCCGCCATCAGAATGCGCTCGGTGTCTTCGCAGGTAAAGAAACCCTGGTCGCAGAACACATCGATGAAATCGGCCAAATCCTCAGCAGCTACCAACGGAATCATCTCGTTGATAACCAAATCAACATAATCTTCCTGATGACCGCGATATTCCATCGGGATGCCGTGCGCGCCCAAGAAATTCGACTTGATGGTCAGAGGCGAATTTTCCTTCAGTCGGCGGATGACGCGCAGCAGTTTCAACTCGCTCTCGGTGGTCAAGCCGTAGCCGCTCTTGATTTCAACGGCACCCGTACCATAGTGCATGATTTCGTTCAGGCGTTCCATGGCGGTTTCGTACAATTCATCTTCCGATGCCGCCGCTGTTGCCTTGGCCGAATTGAGGATGCCACCGCCGCGTTTGGCGATTTCCTCATAACTCAAACCACGGATTTTGTCGACAAACTCCAGTTCGCGCGAGTTGGCATAAACCAGATGCGTGTGCGAGTCGCAGAAGCAAGGCATGACCAGACTGCCGCTGACATCAACGATACGGCGGTTTTCTGACAGATAGCGTTTACATTCAGGAGAATCCATCGGACCATAATCGACGATTTTCTTTCCTTTTGTCAACAAGAAAGCATTCTTTATTCTTCCGATTTCCGACATCTCGGCGCCACGTTTCATCAGGCGGCCTTCCTCTTCGATGCCCACAAGTTCCTTGATATTAACGAGTAACATAATTACAAAATTTGATTTATGCCACAAAGATAGAACTTATTCAAAAATATTCTTACTTTTGCCACATAAATTTGAAGAAAAGTAACAATAAAAAAATAAGTTGAGACAGTTCTAACACATATCAATATCGTTTTTATAAACACAAATTTCCACGAATTAAACATGAATTTCCATAAATTAAACTGATATATAGTCAATTATAAATTTCAATAATTTTCGCTCAGCGAAGCGAAAAACAGTTATTTTCGTTATAGGTTATTTTTTAATTATCACAAAATGAGAAAATCCGTCATCCTCACATTAATCTGCATTGCTTTTTCAGCCAATATCTTTGCTCAGGAAAAAGCAGACTCAAAAGTCATCACCTTGACTTACAATGAATTCATCAAGACCGTATGGAATTTTGAAAAGAGTCCGAACATTTTCAAATATGAAGGGAAACTGCCCTGTGTAGTTGATTTCTATGCCACTTGGTGCGGGCCTTGCCGCAAGGTCTCCCCTATCATGGAGAAAATTGCAAAGGAATACGATGGGATGCTCATCATTTACAAAATCGATGTCGACAAAGAGCCGAAACTTGCCAGCACATTTAGTGTCAGAAGCATTCCGACGGTTCTTTTCATCCCAATGGAAGGCCAACCCATGAAACAAGTCGGCGC
>JAGHSL010000286.1 GCA_018065885.1 Candidatus Limimorpha equi | reverse complement strand
ACAACAACCGCAAGGATATTGTGGGACGATTGGAATTGCACCCCGGAGTGAAAGCCGTAACGCTCACAGGATCTTTTTACAGCGGAAAATATCACGATGAAATCGACCTCAAGCGCAACCGCTACAGTTTCGGCGCACAATACAGCGATAACGACTGGATGGTTCGCACTGAATATGTCGGCGGAGAAACAGGCAAAAAAGTCGCTGAAAATCAGAATGAACTGGAAGAGCTTCTTTTTGAAGAAGACATTTTCAACAGCAACGGTTTTTATGCCGTGGCAGGTTACTGGTTCCATTTCGGAAGCGAAACGCATCCACAGAAACTCATGCCGGTTCTGCGTTTTGAACGCCTCGCAAAAGACACCGATGCTGATAACGACGTGACTTATTACACCATCGGCATCAATTACTGGCCTTGGAAAAGCGTCAATTTCAAACTCGATTATTCATACGTTCAACATGAAAACAGCGACGATGCACATCGTTTCGCCGCCATTCTTTCCTATAAATTCTAAAATCTAAAGTCATGGAAAAAAGCATAAATTGGTCAGAACTTTATAAAAAAGAAGACTGGCTGGCCTGCTGGTTAGGCTTCATCGTAATCGCCTTAGCCTGCGTTGCCGTCCTTACCGGATGGTTCGACTTTTCGGCTGCGAAATTCAGCACCTGGTACACATGGGAAGACGGAGGCACCTTTGCCGAATCAATGGGAACACAACTCAACGGTGCATTCTGGGGCAAACTGCTGCGCACCTTCTTGGTCTTAGGCATTTTGTTCACACTCGGCGTAAAACTGATGGGACAAAGCGTGAAAGATTACATCCCGGCATTCATCGGATTGTTCGTTATCTCACTGATTGTACGTTGGATAAGCGCAGAGTTTACACTGAATCGCTATTTGGAATGGGCTTTCTGGGCATTGCTCATCGGCCTCATCATTTCCAACACGATTGGCACACCCGAATGGCTGAAACCTGCCGTAAAAACCGAGTTTTATATCAAGACAGGTTTGGTCATCATGGGCTTTTCGGTCTTGTTTTCCGACATTGCCAAATTCGGCCTTTATGGTCTCGGCATCGCCTGGATTGTGACGCCAATCGTCATCATTTTCATGTGGTGGTTGGGAACAAAAATCTTCAAAATCGACAATAAGCCGTTGGTAATCACCGTAGCAGCAGCGACCAGCGTTTGCGGAACAAGTGCCGCAATCGCAACGGGCGCAGCCGCCAAAGCCAAGAAAGAAGACCTTTCGGCAGCCATTTCAGTTTCCATCATTTTCACCATCCTGATGATGGTTTTCGAACCCATGATCATCAAATGGACCGGCATGAGCCAAATCATGGGCGGATCCCTCATCGGCGGCACCGTCGATAGCACGGGAGCCGTTGTGGTGGCAGGTACCGCACTTGGCGAAGAAGCACAGAAAGCCGCCGTTTTGGTGAAATCCATCCAAAACATTCTGATTGGTTTCATTGCATTCTTCGTCGCCGTTTTCTTTGCCACGAAAGTCGACAAGAACGGAAGCGAAAAAGTGGGAGCAAGCGAAATCTGGGTACGTTTCCCGAAATTCATCCTCGGTTTCTTCGCCGCTTCGTTGATTGCTTCATTCGTTATCCAGCCAGCCTTCGGACCTGAAAAAGTCGGAGCCATCAACAAAGTGCTCGACCAATTCAAGAACTGGGCATTTGTCCTCGCCTTCACCAGCATCGGCCTCGACACCAATTTCAAGGCCATCGCCAAACAGATGCAAGGCGGCAAAGTGCTCTGGCTTTACATCGTCGGACAACTGTTCAACATTGCGCTGACTTTCTTCGCAGTCTGGTTGTTATTATCCGGAGTAGTTTTCCCAATTCCAGAACTTTAACGATGACAAATTCACATAAAATATTCAAAGTCACGACTATCACAGTTGCCATTGTGACCGTGATAGTCGCCATCTACATTATGACCAACGGTTTAGGTCTTATCGACAGCCTTGATTTCGGTGCCGGAGCCTACTATTACGCTGACATTCCAAACTACGAAAAGATCGACAACGGAGCCATTTATCAGGCTTCCGTTCCACGTTGGGTACACATCGTTTTGTTTCTCGCCTGGGGCTGGCTGATGTTCAGATTATGGAAATGGATTGACAGAAAATGTTAGAAAAATGAGCAAGAAATATCAAATTGTCTGCAAAAAATGCGGCAAAGTCATTGGCGACTTCAAGACTTGGTTTGAGCAAGACCAAAAATGCGAATGCGGTTCTACCTACGCAGAAGTTGAATATCAAGAAAATACGATTCCCGATTTTGAAAGACTTCCAAAAAACAAAAACGATTTCCAACACCTATATTTCGATTTCCTGCCATTGGAAAAAAAGGAAAACATCGTCACTTGCGGCGAAGGCCTCATTCCAATGGAACGTTGGGAAAACCTGGAAAAAGCGGCGAAACAGCATGGCATTGATTGCGAAGTTTATGTTTACCGAAACGACCTGAACGACGGTTCAGGCACATTCAAGGACATCAGTGCGGCACTGGCAGCCAGCGTTCTAAAGGAAAACGGCATTATGGATTATTGCCTCGCCTCGACAGGTAATGCAGGTGTCGCCTTTGCAACCTATTTGGCCAAAGCCGGCATCAAATTCACCGAATTTGCACCTTCTTTCATCGACGAAGGTTCGGTAAAAGCAATCCAAAACGCAGGACAAATTATTGTCATTTCAAAAGGCGGTTATGGTGATGCGAAAGCAGAAGCCGCTGATTATCATAAAAATAACAAAGTTTTAATCAGTGGCGGCAACACCGACCCTTTACGCATCGAATCGAAACGCACCATCGTATTTGAATGTTTGCGGCAATTGGGCAAGATGCCGACCGTTTACATGCAAGCCGTTGCGGGCGGCACAAGTCCGTTGGCTTTTGAAAAAGGCTTCAACGATTTGCAAAAAGCTGGCTGTAACGATTTAAAACTGCCGAGAATGCTTTTGGTTCAGCAAGACGAATGCGACCCGATGGTGACAGCTTGGGAAAAGGCAAAAGCAAACGGTTTTCCGCAAGGTTGGGAACACGATTTTGAGGCGAAAAAAGGTATCAAGACACAAATCGGCATCCTTACGGCGGCCAACCCGGGCAATTATCCTTTGGTGGCACCGTTGGTCAGGAAAAGCGGCGGCGATTTCCTTCGCATCAAGGAATCGGAGCTGCCCAATTTCGGAAAAGAAATGTTGCAGGAAAAAGGCGTTCTGTTAGGGCCAGCCTCAATGGTCTGCTATGCCGGATTCCATAAAGCATTGGAAGAAGGCAAGATACACGACGGCGACCGTGTGTTGCTCAACACGGGAGAAGGTTGCGAAAGAGCCGAATGGTTCAGGAATGCCGTAGCCAAAATCATGGAATAACACTGATTTTTCAAGTAAATAACTTTTGATTTTTTTAATTTGTTAGTAGGGGCGCACAATTGTGCGCCCTTACATTTTGTGACAATTGTCCAATTGAAAATGAATCCGAAAGACCTCACTTCACTCTCACCCGTCTCAAGTCCAGCAAGTTAGTCGGATTGCTTCCCAAGCCTTCCACCCTTTTGTTGACGAAACGCAAAACCTCGTCATAGAAAAGCGGTAGGATTGGTGCGTCTTCCATCATTGTTACACCAATCTTCAATTGCTTTCGAACCGAACATCTGACGTATTGGTCAAATTACTGGATAAATCCACACATCCAACAGGATTTGCATCTCTTGTATTTTCATTGTCACGCAAATTTCCAAATAAGTTCCTGAAGAATTTCATCTTTCGAACTTTTTTATTGCATTATTCTGCATCCGTTGCCTTAACATTTATCTTTGGCCTAACAAAGAACAATATCTCTACCGTTGATTCAATCAATCGGACAATTTCATCCATTGGCTTGTATGCCATAGGAGATTCGTCGAGCGTTCCCTCACACACCGTGGTGGATCAGTCTTTTATTAAACTATAGCCAACTAATTTTGCTCACATACTTAAATATTCCAGCCCCCGCAAGCGTTCGTTCTGGTCGAAGGAGATGACATTCTCCTGAACGGTTTTGCCTCCAAAGCGATACTCCAGATTTGAGACAACTTCTTCTATCCAGTTGAAAGAGGGAATGCCACGGAAGCGCTGCTGGATATTGACCATCTGGCTTAGGCTCTTCACCTCCTCCACGGACAACTCGTTGTTGAAGATGGTGAAATTCTGGTCTACATAACGATAGTAGCACTTTCCGCCTTCCAATGGATAAGCCTCGACGGGGGCGTTATACCCCACACTGTCACGCATGAACTTGATGTCTTCGCGAATCTGTCGGAGAGATACCTCCGTGCCATTGAGATCATAGAGTTTCTCATTGACTTCCTCCACAAGGTCATCAATGGTATATCTCTGTCTGAAGTTGCTGAAGCAGCGGTCTAGAATCTGATACCGCAGTTGTGCGTTCTTGTTTGTGGACATGATTTCTTAGTTGATTTTTAACTGTTCCCATGCAATACTGGGTGGGGGAAGGTTTGCCTTGGAGCATCGGGGTTCGCCATCTACAGCATGGTTTAATCGAAAAAACACCTCGCGAACCCAATAGCACTTTATTTTGATTATGCAAGAATTTCACTTGCGGAATTCAGGAATATGAATAAACTTTCCAAGCACTCCTATTCATGAAGCACATCTGCAATGCCATATCTAATGGCATCTTCGCCAGTGAGCCAAAGTGTTTTTTCGCAATCTTGGGTTATTGTTTGAATATCTTTTCCTGTGTTTTCACTGAGTATCTTATAAATCTCCTTTTCTAAAAGCTGAATATCATGTATAGCTTTTTCTTTTGGGTTGGGAGCATAAGGTGCATGAATCATAATACGTGCATTCTTCGTTACACTGCGATGTCCATGCTGACCACACGAAAAGATAACAGCTGCCATACTTGCAGCCAAACTATCGCATTCCGTGTAAATGGGAGAGTTCAAAAATTGAATAGCATCATAGATTCCTAATCCAGAGTAGGCATTTCCTCCATTGGAATCAATATGCAACGTGATAATTTTGTCGGACTTTCTATCTAAATACAACAAAAGAGAAGAGATATAAGGGGCTGTCGCATCGTTTATCTCTCCTAAGAGATATACTTTCCTTTCAACGAGAACTCTATGCCAATATTCATCTACTGTTATATTTAGCCTCCTAATAGTTTCATCAGTAACCTCATCAAAATACTGACCAGAAATGCCAGTTTTTTTATTCCAGTCTAAGAACTTTTCGAATTCCGTACCAAGGCTATATTGACTATTATTTGTCTGACCACTCACATACGGTGTTTGTATGAATAGCGCACAAGTCAATAATGACAATCGCATAATTTGTTTTAGTTGCATATTCAATCTTTACCTTAATTCCGCAAGTTAATATTTAACAAATTGAGCAACAAATTGTTGTTTTGCTCTGTATGCCTGTTTCGAACGATGGTCGCTCCTGCGGAAAATGGGCGAACGGAGAAAGCACGCCCCACGTTTTCCGCTGGAAGAACGTCTTCGGATGGCCAATCTGTTCCGAGAACCATCTCCATATATTTATTATGCTTATTTTTCCCATATAAATTTCAGATTCGTGTTTTTAAAAATATTGCTGTTCCATTATTCTTTAGTTGTCGTTAAAAACGCAAGTTCCAATTAACTTTCTAACACCCAAATGGTCTGTCTGATATAATGTTGCGGACTTCCATAAGAGCAAAAACAAGACCGTCATTCCTTTCCCACATTGCATGTGGAATTACAAGTTCATCAACGACAGACTCCTTAAACTGACGTAAATATATACATTGTATGTCGTCCTCAAAAACAAGTCTCTTAATATGGCTTGCTCCAAAAGCGAATCTTCCAATCATTTTAACCGTTCTTGGGATAATAACTTCTGGTAAAAAACTTCCCGCAAAAACACAATCCTCATAATTACTACCAATCTGTCTCAGGGTAGATGGAAATCGTATTATATCATTAACCAGACCGCCACTAAAGAATTCGCGTTCAAACGAAGTGACACCTTCAGGAATGATAAGGGTATGGACACATGGCCGATAATAGTCTACTAATGATTTTCCACCCAATCTATACATCTCCTTGACTTTTGTTTCGTCCATAAGATTCTTGCTATCAGGAAAGAAATTCAGTAGTTTTCCTTGGCTGTCACATTCAAACAAACCAGATTCACTTCTGTAAATTTTATGTCCATCGTACGAACACACAAATTCGTCTGGATTACCTCTGTCATCACGGTGGAAATCAACGAATACATAATATCCTGATTGCTTGAGTACTTTCATGAGTTTAGAGGCAAACACGATTGCTGAATGAGGGAAATAAATAGCATGAATACTTATCCAAGCCATTGCAGCCTCAATATCATAAACAGTACTTTTACCATAGTCAATATCACTATAATAAACAACAGTATGGATCAGCCCCGCCCATGAAATGGATTTCTGGAACCCTCCCAATTCTTCCTCAGTCTCAGTGAAATAGAAATGTCCATACGGTTTGTCTTTTTCATGATCTTTCAGAGACAGTTCTTTTCTTACAATAGAATCGACCTCTTCCAAAGGGACATCAGTGTTGTCCGAAATTCTCCTTATGCTAAATGATGAAAATGCCATAATATTGAATTATTTTACTTTTATTCTATGAATCTTTTCCGACTCTATATCGCCTCTAAACGCAGCGATTTCGCGAATTTGATACACACCTGTTTTTGTTGCTGTAAGGGTATAGGTAATTGCACTTTCATCTCCACCGCAGGGTCGTCTGAATCTTCGATCCCCCGTGTGTCTATCTATGACAAAATCCTCTTCTTTTGGCTTATACAAATACTTTACTTGTGTATCCATCTTAAAGGCAGTATTATCAAATTCAAGATAATATTGGTAACCGACAGATTCCCAAGATTTTCCGAAAAAATGCAGTGTATCACCAAGATGGATGACTTTATTTCTTACTGAAACAGTAAGTAGGATAGGAATGGAAAACAGGCATATTATACCAACAATTCCGAGAATAAAATACTTCGGTTGAAGAATAACTGCCACTATCAGCACAACAATCGGAATCATGATTGCTAGTAAAAATTTTGTAAATCTATTGGGAACAACGATTTTTCTCGTCCCCCGATATTCAACTAATAACACAACTGCTGCAATGGCAAAACCAATTAAATCTATTGACTTCATATTATTGAATTTTAAGATACTCTAATACACTATCCCTGTCTGGAAACTCACTATTACCGAACTGAATCCATTCGCCTTCGAACTCGCTGGTGCCGTTCTTGCCTCGGTCATCAATCAGATAACGATTCCCTCATCAACACTTATCTTGAGATTTATTTTTTAGCAAGTTTCTGAGCCTTTCTGCGCATAGCGCAAAGGCGGCTCCAGTTCCCATTTATATTCTCAAACTTAACAACAAGGCGTCCTTGACGGTCGATGAAGCCATAGATTTCCACCTCCTCATCATCTGTCATGCCATAACCATCCTCGTCCATATAGTACCTGCCGTCTGGGTTAAGCTGCCACGAAACTTCGGCCACGCCATTTTCAAAGCCACGTATCTGCGTGGGGAAATGCGCATCACGATTGTGCGCCCTACGCAAGCAGTCGTCCGACAGGCCTTTCAACGACTTCCAATCGATATTTTTGTCCGAAATCATGCAAAGCTTTTCGTCGGTATCCATGAACTGATATGCACATTGGGTGCTATGATTAAGTAGGAACAAAGGTTTCCGATACAAGTAAATGGTAAGGCTAGCGACTGCCATATTCTCTCCTTTGTCTTCAATCTTGAATCCGTGCTTTTGATCCATTGCCATCAACAGGTTATACAACTCATGAGGCTTTTTGTTCACATTAGGAGCCACCTCCTTTAAAAAAACAAACAAATTCATAAAACATAGTCTTTAAGGGTTAAACATTTTGTATCTTTATGTGAGTTTTGAGCATGAAGAAGCCACAAATCTATCAGGGAAGGTTCATTTTTATAGACAGAATGCATGTAACACTGACAATTCCTAATGTATAAAACACAGGTTGTAATGCACAAGTTGCTATCAATATGACAAGAGGCAAAAAGACTGCAAGCATTACCTTAGCTTCGACCCCCATCTGGCAACCACCATTGCGTTGTGTCTAATCGTGTGATACCATTATCACCATATCTCTTCTTGATACCCGAATATGAGCTGATGAACTCAACGGGATATCCAAGAGCATCACCA
>JAGHSL010000362.1 GCA_018065885.1 Candidatus Limimorpha equi | reverse complement strand
TGCAACAAAACCCGATTTTTTGTGTTATCTTTGTAACTGAGTTTTGCAAACATGAAGATTTCGGAAATTATATCTATCTTATCAAAAGGCATCAGCATGGGCGTGGTGAATGTGCTGCCCGTGTCGAGTGGCACCATCTCGCTGATTTTGGGCGTTTTCGAGCGTTTTGTCAATTCAATCAAATCGCTGAATCACAAGAATTTCAAGTTGTTGTTTGAACATCGTCGTTCTGAATTTGTCAGACGCACCGACTTGAAATTCCTGTCCATATTGATGTTCGGCGTTTTGGTCGGCATGGTGCTGACGGCAGTCTTTTTGAAATCCGTCTTTTCCTCACACGAAGTCTACACTTGGTCGTTTTTCATCGGCTTGATTGTGGCTTCGGTGATTTACATTCTGAAGACCTTGGAAAAAGTGAACCTGAAAATGGTGCTACTTTTGGTTTTGGGAACGTCGGTTTCTTTTCTGCTGTCGATTCGTTCTAATCCCGTTTCAAACGATTCATTCGGCTATCTTTTCCTTTGCGGCATCATCGGCACGACGGGCATGGTTGTTCCGGGCATTTCAGGCTCTCATTTGATGTTGCTGATGGGAAATTACGAACTGATTGTGACAGAGGCGATTCCGAACCTGACGCATTGGGGCACATTGGGCGAAGGCCTGAAAACCTTGCTGCCTTTTGCTTTGGGCGCCATAGTCAGTATCGTTATGTTTTCGCACTTGCTTTCATGGTTAATGAAGGAATGGCGCGACGAGACCTTGTCGGTGCTGTCGGGTTTCATGTTGGGCAGTCTGCCGGTGGTTTATCCTTGGAAAACGGCTAATCCCGATGTGTCGGAATACATCTTTTCATGGCCGCCGTTTTCGTCGGAATTGCTTGTTGCAGTGGTGTTTGCCTTGTTGGGCGCAGGTCTTGTCTTGCTGCTTGAAACGCTGGCGAAGCGGAAGAAATCTGTTGTCCGCTAAGTAACGCTATAAAAATAAGTAACTGTTCAAAATTAAACTTCAATTTGGATTTCGAGGTCTCGAGGCTTCGGGATTTCGAGACGCCTCGCATTCCCGCGACCTCGATGTCTCGCTTTCAATATGTAAACTAATTTTGCACACTTACTTAAGTTGTAATACATCTAAACATTAGCCATTGCTTTCCTGTCAAACGCGAATTGCCACAAATTATCCATAAATTAGTGTGAATTAACTGATATACATCTAATTATAACTTTTAATAATTTATGATTCATTTACGATAATTGACTACGTCGAATCTTCGATTTTGCGTTTTGCGAAACGAAAAAACAACTATTATCGTTACAGGTTATTTTTTAATTCTCACAAAACATAGGCTGAGCGCGAAGCAGTTTTGTGATTTCGCAAAACCTGCAAATATCGTGAGATGAGCGCAATGCGTTAGTTCCCCAAAATCAATCCGTGTTCAGGTTGTTGTCCGTGTTTTTTTGTAATTTTGCCCCGATGAAACTGAAACATCTCATATTGTTTCTTGCCGTGGTTCTTGCGGCTTGCTCTTCGCGGCACCCTGTAGAGACGCGATTCATCGCGTCTCAAAACCAGCAATTACAAGACATTGACAGCCTGCTATGGCAGCAGCCCGACAGTGCACAGATGGTGCTGGTGGATTTTGCTGCTTCCCCCAAGGCCGACAGCTTGAGCACATTTGACGGGCATTATTTCCAAATACTGCTTTCCGAATTGCTTTATAAGAACGATTGCGAGCAGACCAACCGCAAAGAACTGCTTGAGGCAGTGGATTACTTCGACAGCCTGACAATTGTCCTTAACGACAACCCTCAGCCTCGAAGCCGTCATTGCGGACTTGGTCCACAATCTCCTGGCCAAAACGACAACCTTGTCTTCCTTGATGCGCGGGCACATTATATAAATGGTGTGGGGTTTTATGAGCGTGACTGCGTGGTTGAGGCCTGCACGGAATATCTGAAAGCCGTGGAAATTATGGAAAGCCATTATAAGACAGAAAACCTGTCAGATAAAAAAGCACAGTTCATAGGGCTGACTTTCAATAGGCTTTATAGATTGTTCTCAGACCAATATATGTCGGAACCTGCCATTGGTTGTGCCCAACAGGCTTTGGCGTTCTTTCGCATAGCGCCTCTTTCTGCCTATAGCGTTCCTATCACTTTGTCTAAAATTGGAGTGGAATATGCTGCTTTGGAAGAAATAGACAGCATGAAATACTACTATGCACAAGCCTTAAGCCTAATGCCCGACACCGCCAATATTTATTATCGTGATTTGCGTTCAAGCTGGGCACTGAATGACTACTTGTATCACCAAAAAGGCGATGCCGCATTGCAAACGCTAAAGCGAATGGCTGCTGAAGCCGATGATGATGATGAAAGGTTGACCAGATACCTTACCATTGGAGACCTTTATTACAGGGAAAGCCTCTATGATTCCGCCCTCAGATACTTACAGCCTGTGTTTGACCGAAAGACTGACCTTGGAATAAAACTCCAAACTGCCGACCATCTTTCAGAAATCTATGGCGGTCTCGGCGAGCACGAAAAAGAGGAAGCCTATATCCGGTTCATGGCTCGATATAAAAGCATAGGGGTCGATAATAAATCGGAAACCTCAAAATTGAGTACCTTGTATCAGGACTATGCAAACAGGAAACAGCAACGACTGGCTGAGGCTGAACACGCAAAGCATATCAAAAAAACAGTCGGAATCATCGTGACTGCTGCTGTTTTTGTGGCATTGGGCCTTGTTGTCGTAGCGAAACGGAGAAGCAGTAAACTGCTTAGGCAGGAAATGGAGAAGCAGCGGCAAGCCCACCAAGCCCAGCAAAATGCCCTTTCGGGACGGCTGAAACAGAGCAACCAGGAGATACGCGAACTGAAAGAGCAGATAAAACAGCAGGACAATCTGTCGGCAAAAGCCGAAGCAGCGCCAACGTTTGCCGAAGAACCCATTTGTCGCCTCATCGTGGAGCGGGTCAACGAAGGACAATTCAAGGCGAAAGTGGATTATTCTGTCTATAAGGATTCCGCTTTGGACAAGCAGCAGCTGTTAGACTTGCGTCTGGCAACCGACCGCCATTTCAATCAGTTCACCGTCCGTCTCAAGCAGGCCTATCCGAAACTCACCAACGGCGACCTTGACTATTGCTGCCTCTATCTGCTCGGCTTAAACGATGCCGACATCGCCGCCTTGATGCAACGCGCCTATAACACGGTTACTGAGCGCAGTACCAAACTGCGAAATGTTTTTGGTAGCGAAAACAATATTTCCAATACTTTAAGGGGTCTTGCTGAATCTTTTCTACTAAATTGATTAGCAAGACGTTAATTAAAAATCCGAACCTTTCCGAACCATCATTTTCTTGCGGGGTTTATAGAACCCCTCTACTTTTGCATCGTGATTTCAAAACAATTTCACGATGAAGAAAATAACAAAATTGGTTCTGATGCTCTGCTTGATCCTTTCAGGAGCATGGTGCTACGCCAGCGGCGCGGCCGGAACGGAAAATGGAAAGGAATTAAATATAATAACCTTTAATTATCAGAAACAATGAAAAAGCACATTACCCTCTTACTGCTCGCCTTGGCAGTGACATTTGGAGCAAAGGCACAGGACTATTCCGATTTCATCTACAGAAACGGCATTTTCGGCGGCGACAACATCCTTGAAGCCAACGATGGCAGCCTGCTGATAGCCACCACGATGACTGACAACGACCAGTCATGGGGACTGGCTGGAGCCTGCCTGTATAAATTCACCACAAACGGCGAACTGCTCGATTCGCTTTTCATGAAGACAGGTGAAAGCATCGACGATGATTTCCTTTTTGAAACCGACCCTGATGGCCTCCACCTGTTCGGGCGCATCATCTACGAAGGTGGCAAGACCTCTTTCGTCCTGTTGAAAATCAACGACAACCTGGAGGTGCAAAACGAATACAGCACGCAGCTTTTCGACGGGACGTCTCAAAACTGCAGTTTCCTGCTCGACACCGAAAACCACGTCATCATCTATTGGGAAGAGGAGAA
>JAGHSL010000231.1 GCA_018065885.1 Candidatus Limimorpha equi | reverse complement strand
CCGCTGCCTTCAGGGTCGAATGCCAGACTGATGATGGTAGGCTTGTGTTGACGGAATTGTTCCAAAATCACATTGACATCGTCTTGATTGTCAGGCTCTTTGTTGCCTTGGTAGAAACTGAGCCGCCAATGGTGTATGTTGTTGATTTCCACGCCGGCATAGTTCCACACCAGTTCTTCCTCAAATTCGCGCAGACGGCCTTTCAGCATTTGCACTTCGGGCGAATTTTTGCCGCCGTCGTAGCAGTTTTGCAATTCCTTAATGGTGTTTTCGAAGCAGACAATCACTTCTTCGACGCTTTTCAGCTTCCAGATTTCAATGGCATCGCGGATGACGCGGTGGCACAAGCCTCTTGTCTTTTCCGTTTCGTTTTTCTGGGCGCAGTTGTCTAAGAAATGGTAAACGTCCTTGTAGCGTTTGTGCTTGTAGCCTTCGCTGAAGAAATCTGGATACTTGAACATTTGGATGCGACCGCTCTCAATCATCTCCAGACAGGATTGTAATGTTTTGATTACAAAGTTGTTGGTTACGGAATTGAAACCTGATGTGGCCACGGCAAAATGCACATTGTTGCTGATAGGCTGCAACTGACGGTTGGCGTAAGGCATGATGCCCAACATGATGTCGTCGTGATGTGGTCCTGTGTGATAGATGTTTTGTCCGTAATCGATGACCTTGCCGCGCTGGAGCTTATTCTTCACGGAATCAATGACATCCTGAACGGTTTGTAGACTTACATCGGGAATCTGGCTGCACCATTTGTCGTTTTGCAGGTCTTCCAAAGTGAGATTATGCGCATATTTGTCAATGCGGTTGCAAAGGTCGATAATGGCGCGTTCGGTCTTCTCGGAATTCCAAGGCGTTGACAGATAGTAGCGTTCCACCGAGTCTTCAAGTTTGCAGGCACTGCCTTCGGTGAGGTAGAAACGTCCGTTTTCGAGGCGTTGCAAAGCCGTGGCCGGGTAGACGGCGGTCATTTTGCTTTCGAGGCTGGCTTTCACAATGTCGGCATTGGCTTCGCCTGCGGCAAAAATGATGACGGTGGCGTTTGGATTGTAAGTGATTGTTTCCAAGCCGATTGTAATCACCAAACGTTCCTTCGCCACGTTGATGCCGCCCAGGGTTGTAGCCGCATCGGCCTGGGTTTCAAAGTTGGTTTGCGTGAGGCGTGTGGTGGTGAAAAGGTCGGAACCTTTAATGTTATACGCAATGTGCCCATCTGGACCAATCGGACTGAGATAGAACCCGATGCCGCCTAATTTTCTGATTTTGTGTTCGTAACGCGAACACCAGTCGTCAATCATGAAAATGGATCGTTTCAGTGTTTCCTCTTCGGGCTTGGCTTCTCGGCTGCGCAAATTGAGGTCGATTTTGAAATCAGGGAAGATTTCCTTGTAGGTCTTGCCGCCGTCAAGCAGGATTTCGTCGGAGTTAATCAGCCTGGCTTTTTCAATGTCGAGGCCGAAGCCTTTGATGTAGTTTTCCATGACGAAATTGTAGGCCGAGTTGTGCTGTAAGGGCGAAATCGGGTAAAACTCATCGCTTTGCACGAAATGCAAGCCTTTCAGACTTGGTTTTTCTATGGTTCCTAAACCATGTTCTTGTAGAAGTTGTTGAATTTCATCGCTTTCCCAGTTGTCAAGAATCTGATGGGTGAAACGGATGAAAAGGCTGGCATGTTTGTCGGCTGGCAGACTGATGACGCCATCAAGGTTTTCCGACACCCATTCGATGAAGCGCAAGGCTATCATCAGGCTGAGTTTCGGCAGGTCGGGTGCAATGATATAAGGTGTCGTCGTGCTGATTTTATCAATGCCTGAGATTTTCAGGAAACTTTGTTCTACTTTGGAATAACTGTTCATTTTCAATGTGTTATTAATTGTTTAAAATTAAACTTCTATTTGGATTTCGAGGCTGCGAGGTTTCGGGATTTCGAGGTTGAGGGATGTTAAGTGTTCCCAGAGACCTCGTAGTCTCGTGTTCCCGAAATCTCGTGACCTCGCGACCTTGTTTTTCAATATGTAAACTGAATTTGCTCATCTACTTATAATTAGAATCGCCAATTCGGGTCGTCGGTTCTTTCGTTTTCAAGAATGTGTTTTAATTCTTCAAATGTTTCTTTATTGCTGCCAATCAAATTGTTGCTTTCTGTCGGGTCGTCCTTGATGTTGTAAAGTTCAAAAATAGGTTTGCTACTCACATTGAGTTTGATGAGCTTCCAATTGCCCTTTCTCACGCATTGCGCACCGCCGTTTTCCTGAAATTCAAAATAGAGGTGATCATGTTCCGATTGAGATTTCCCGAGCAATAGAGGTTTGATGCTAATGCCGTCACATTCAGGTTTTTCCGCACCTATGAGTTCGGCAAAAGTGGGCAGATAATCCCAAAAGGCAAACATGAAATCACTTTGCGTGTCAGGACTGATTTTGCCTTTCCAAGCCATCACGGTAGGGATGCGGATGCCGCCTTCGTAAAGGTCGCGTTTGTAGCCGCGGTAAATGCCGTTGCTGTTGAAGAAATCGGGATTGTTGCCGCCTTCCCAATGTGGGCCGTTGTCGGAGGTGACGATGATTAAAGTGTTGTCAATCAAGTCTGTTTCTTTCAGTTTTTCTACGATTTGACCGACATAAAAGTCATATCGCGACACCATGGCAGCGTAAGCGGCAAGTGGCTCGTTTTGAGAGCCGTAGCCGCCAATGCGGAACGATTTGCAGCCATAATCGCAACCTTGGTAGGGCGTTTCCTTGAATTTGCCTTCGTATTGCTGAAGCAGACTGTCGTTAGGCGCAATCAGTTCGGCGTGGGGCAAAATGCAAGGCACGAAAAGGAAGAAAGGCTCGTCCTTGTGATTATCAATGAATTGCAGTGTGAGTTGCTGAATGGTATCGGGTGCGTAAGTTCCGTTATTTGCTTTTGTGTTGGCTTTCAGTTCAATGCGTGCTGAATCATGGTAGAGATAATCGGGATAATAGCTGTGCGAAAGCCGCTGGCAGTTGTAACCGAAAAACTCATCTACAAATTGGTTTTCAGGAGCGCCTTCCGATTTGGGTGCGCCCAAGCCCCATTTGCCGAAGACGCCTGTTGCATAGCCGTTTTCCTTGAAAAGACGGAAAATCGTGTTGGTATTTTCGGGCAGCGCCATTTGGCCTTCGGGATAGATTTCAAAGTTGCCGCGAATCGGGGCGTGGCCGCTGTTGAGACCGGTCAAGAGGCAAGCGCGCGAAGGAGCGCTGACGGTGGTGCCGGAGTAGCTTTGCGTGCAAATCATGCCTTCCTTGGCCAAGGCATCGATGTTGGGTGTCTTGATGATTTCCTGTCCGAAACAGCCGAAATCGCCATAGCCCAAGTCATCGGCCAAAATGAAAACGATGTTGGGTTTTTCGGTGGTTTGCTGCTCGCTTTTGTCTGTGTTACAAGCGGTTAATGCCGAAAGCGTGGCGGCTGATATCAGGGTGGCTTGCTTGAGTTTCATCGTAAAACGGATTTTTTGCAAAAGTACAAAACAGGTTTCTATTTTTACAAGACTTTTCTGAAAAAGAGTTGCCATTTTAGGCGATTCTATTTATTGTTTCTTGAGTACAAATCGTTTATAAATTTTTTTTGTTCAAAATATAACCGTTTCTGGTTATTTTTACTATTTTTGCCGCAGAGAAAACATCAAATGTACGAACAATATCTGGCATATCATCACATACCTTGCGGTGCGGTACTCAATAGAATCATGACAAAAGAGCATTTCACTCAGCGCGAATTGGCATTGCGTTCCGAAATACCATACCAGAGAATCAACGACTTTATAGCCAATCGCAGAAGGATTTCACCTGAAAACTCTCTCAGATTGGAAAAAGTCTTAGGCATTGATTATCAATGTTTCTTTTATCAGATTCAGACTAATCATGATATTTTTATTGCCACCACCCATTTGCAGGAACAATTGCACCCCGACAAATCAAAATATAGGGAAACCTTGTTTTGGGATACCGATTTTGGCACTCTTGACTGGCAACGCAATTCGGAATGGATTATCAAAAGGGTCTTTGAGTATGGCAATCAAAATGAAATAGATGAAACCATTCGGTATTACGGCAAAAACTTGATTGTCAATGTTTTGAAAAGTATCAAAGATTCATGGAATTCGGAAAATAGAAACAACAATTTGAAAAAATACTTGGGTTATGAATTTGAGAACTAATATTGCATCGCCATTGCTGTTGGAGTGTCTCCGTAAGATTATGGCTAACAAGACATTTGATGATTTTTATCTTGTTGGAGGCACATCGCTTGCATTGCAAAGAGGTCACCGTATTTCTATCGATATAGATATGTTCACAAACACGCTTTATGGCGAAATGAAAACAGATGAAATCAAATGTGCGCTTGTTGAGTTGTTTCCGTACATAGAAAATCTTGACAGACTTGACGAAACACAAATGGTTTACTCGTTGTTTGTCGGGAACAGCTGCAACGATTGCATCAAACTTGACATTTGCTATGATGAGAACCCTGTCTTCCCTTTAGTTCACAATGACGGCATCCGAATGGTTTCCGAAAAGGATATTGCAGCCATGAAAATCAATGCGATTGCACAAGACAAGCAGCGAAAGAAGGACTTTTGGGACATTCACGACCTTTTAGAGACCTATTCAATTGAAGATATGGTGCAGTTCGCACTAAAAAGGTATCCTTGGTCGCTGACCTTGGATAAAATCGTTGACGGTTTCAAAAGACTTCCCCAACTCAATGACTTTACAGAAATCAAATGCCTGAAAGGAAAATACTGGGAGTTTGTAGTGGAGGATTTAATGGAATTGATTCCGATTATGGAGAGAATGCTTCCGCCCAAATAAAAAAAACATAGAGGACGCGACATATTTGTTGCATCCTCTATAGTTTTTTATCTAATGTGTGGTTAATACCTTACAATATTGCGGCTACATTAGATTGTATAAAAGTTCTAATTTTATCTTGATTGTCATAGAAACAGATTCGGCGTTGACTTTTTGGGGTGAGTAGGGAATTTCAATTCCGTGACATCTTAAAACCTTTGGACTTTGAATCCAAAGTGGTTTAGTATTTTTTTTCTTTTCATATGCGGATGCTGCTTATCAGATCCAGAAAAATTGATGTTTATTCTATTTGACTAATCACTCCAAATTACTCCAATAGTCGGTCAATACAGATTCCATAGCAGATCTTATGAATTGATTATCTTCATTGTCAATATCTTCATCAATCAATATTGATTTAAAGCCTCTGTCTATCACAAATCTATAATTGCCGATTGTAGAATGGCCACCTTTTGTTTTACATCTGAATTTGTGTGTGACTTCCCAACCAACAACGGAGTTTTCGTCTAGATTTGTTATTTTTTCACGCAATGATTCTGCTATAATTTTACAAAGTTCATGAGTAGACTTAAATGAATTTACAGCATCTTCATATTCACTTTTGTATTTGTAATACTTATTATCAGAAAAAGAGGAAGAATAATATGACGGAGGTCCCCAAATCTCCATATATTCTTTAGCGTCATTCATGTCTTCTCCATATTTAAGCGCTAGTTTCATTGATGTAGCAAGTATAGTTCCAGATTCCCAACAGGAGGTGTCATTGAACATGGTGGCTTTTGCCTCTGATACAATAGTTTCAATTGGATCGTAACTTTCGTAATCATAGAGGGTTTTAGACATTCTTTCTTCAATTAGTTTGTTTGCTCTATGCTCTTTCGAAGAGCAACTGAATAATGATAATCCGAGAATTGATAAAAGTATTGCCAATTTCAAAACAGACACCTTTAAAATATGTTGCTGCATTATTCTATCCCTAAATCCGTGTCGGGCGCAACCTCTAATTTCCTTTTCAGCACCGCAAAGGGAATTCCTAACAAAAGAAGCGTGGCACTGATATACCACATTCTTCGTAAGAGGTTGTGAGAAGTACCTTGAAATGAGAATGAGCAAAACAGTCCACGCAAAACGCGCGAACCATCATGTCCCAGTCTTGCATTTCTCAGAAGTTTCTCACATTTCTTACGACAAGACGAGCATAACGCTTCGTGTTTCTTAATGCTGGCGGCACAAAACCGCCTGAAGAACCGTTGCAAAAATAGAAAACTTATTTAAAACTTTCAGAAAATTATTATTATTTTTGCGCGAAAAGAAGAAAAAATGAAAAAAGAGGATTGTTTTTATTTGGGCCGCATTGCCAAGACGCATGGCATAAAAGGCGAAGTGACGATTAAGATTGATGCTGACGATCCGTCGGCTTATCTCGACATGAAGTATTTCTACCTTGAATATAATAAGGTGTTGACGCCGTTTTTCGTTGAGAAACTGATTATGAGCGGCGATAAGTTTTTTGCTACTATTCAGGATGTCAAGACTTTGGAAGCGGCACAGGCTTATGTCGGGAAGTCGGTTTATTTGCCTTTGGAGATGTTGCCGAAACTTTCGGGAAAACAATTCTATTTCCACGAGGTGATTGGTTTTGCCTTGGTTGATGCCGAAAAAGGTGATTTAGGTCCTATCAAGGAAATCCTGGAATATCCTACGCAAGCCATCATTCAGGTCGTTAAGGACGGCAAGGAAATCCTGATTCCGATTCTCGACGAGGTGATTCAGAAAGTCGACCGAAAGGAGAAAAAACTCTATGTGAAAGCCCCGGAAGGATTGATTGACATGTATTTAGGATGATGGATGCGCGCCCGTTCCATTTTAAGCATTTCAGCCTTTTTCATCATCGTTCGACGATGAAAGTCGGCACCGATGCCGTGCTTTTGGGCCGTTGGGTGGAGGTGAGCCCGACTGATGCCGTTTTAGATATTGGCACGGGTTGTGGCATTATGCCTTTGATGCTGGCACAGAAAGGCGCCGGAAAAATTGATGCCGTTGAGTTGGATGCAGCTTCGGCAAATGAGGCTGAAATCAATTTTTTGGCTTCGCAATGGCGCGACAAACTGCATGTGTATCAGTCGGATGTGCGGGATTTTGCAACAAATGAAAAATACGATTTGATCATTTCAAATCCGCCTTTTTTCATCAATTCCTACAAAAGCGATACTGAGCGGAAAAACTTGGCGCGTCACACTGATGATTCTTTGTCGTTTGCCGAATTGTGCGCTTCGGCTTCAAGGCTGTTGAGAGATGATGGCCGTTTTGCCGTAGTGTTGCCTTTGACGGAATCGGTTGAATTTCTGAAAGATGCTGCAAAATGCGGTTTTTATCAAAGCAAAAGGATGGAAATCGTTCCTGTGGAAGGGAAGGAGCCGAACCGCGTCAATTTGGAATTGAAAAAAATGCCGTCAGATATAGTTCAGACGTCTTCTTTTGTCATTCGTGGTGCCGATGGGAAATTTACGGTGCAATACGATGAATTTCTCAGGGATTTTTATTTGGGATGATTTTTTGCAAGGCAGAATAGTTTTTTATTTTTTTTATGAGAAGATTTATTCGTTTATTATGTTTGAGTTTGCTCTTGATATTGTCGGTTTCCGTATTTGGGCAAAGTTTTAGAAAAGAGGTTTCGCGTCTTCGAGAGCGCATGGAAGAGCATGGAAAATGCAAGAATGTAGTCATCACGAAAAATCATGGGGTCATCGCACTGTTTGGTGTCAATGGTTTTGCTCATATTGGCTGTCAAGATGTGTTGGAAGAGGCACTTGTTGGATTAAATATGGAATATGAGCATATAAACGATATTCAACTGACGGAAAAAGGAAGGTGGTTAGTGCAATTCGGAGTCAATGGAATCCGCTGGAATGACATTCCTCAAAAAATGGAAGACAAATTGTGGGAATATAATGAAAATGAAAAAGACATTACTTGTGCTACGTTTGCTGAAAATGAAGATTGGATTGTCGTTACTCCTGATGAGTTTGCTGCATCTGATTCGTTTATTTTTAATTGGTTAGAAAAAGGAAGCAAGAAATACGGTACTCTATTGACCGCTCATCTAACGGATGATGCGATGGTCGCCGTCTATAGTGATGGTTGCCAGTTTTCCGGTAAGGTTCCGAAGGATTTGAAAAAGGCTATTGAAGAAACTAATCTGAAGGTTTATAGGGTGAAAATCACAGGCAGTTATTGGTTCTTCGCGGATGAGGAAGGAAATTTCAGATGTAATTACTGATGATTCTAACTTCGCCTTTTTTGTGTTAAGTAGGTGATCAAAATTAGTTTACATATTGAAAACGAGGCATCGAGGTCGCGGGAATACGAGATTACGAGGCATTCCGGCATCCCGAAGCCTCGCAGTCTCGAAATCTCGTGTCCTTTATAATGTAGTTTAATTTTGAATAGTTACTTAATAGATGCTGTTTGTCTTTGTTTTCTTGTCTGTTGACTTGCGGTCAGGTTCGTTGAAAATGTACGCAATGCGAAGCGTAAGCACGTTGTTGTGCTGCAAACTGATGTGATGTGGATTTATTTCAGGGAACTCATCGTAATGTATTCTTGTCCGGATGGATTTCAATGAATATT
>JAGHSL010000210.1 GCA_018065885.1 Candidatus Limimorpha equi | reverse complement strand
TGATCTGCTCGGCTATCTCGTTAAACTTGCCTTGCGCTTTCAGATATTCATCCTTGTGCTCCTGAAACCACTGACGGTTGTTGTTGTGCAATATGCCGTCGAGAAATGCAAATATGTCTTCCATAATGAGGATTTAAAGATTTAAGATTTAAAGATTTAAGGCTGCGCAGCCTCACGTTGTTTATTCGGCAAAAATAGTCAATCTTTCAGAACCACAAAACAAAATTCTATTGCAACACATGCAGCCAGAAAGCAGGTCCGACAGCCGAGATTTTCTCCCATGCGCCTTGGCTGGCATCTCTGCCACACATATTGTTCAGGAATGTGCCGGCATAGCCGATTCCGTCAGAGCCGTAGCCATCGGTTTCCTGCTCAACTTTTTGAGGCTCAGCTTTGTAGTGAACCTTTACCAATTCAAGCGTTACGGCAATTTCGCCTTGAACCACAATGTTGTATGGCAAAAGATTGACGCATTTCTCGTATTCCGACTCGTTGTCCGTCAACGTGACATAAATGTTTTCTTTCAACACATTCGTAAATTCCTCGCCATCAACTTGATAGATATTCACACGCATCAAGGCGTAATCGATATTGCCGAAAGTCACTGCCTGAAAATTGAAATCCTTCAAAAGCGACGGCTTTTTCTTCGACAATTTCAACATGGTTCCAAATTCGTAACCGAGATGGCTGGCATTATCTTGAAACTGAACCATTTTGTTGCCTGCATGTCCGACTTTCCTTTCACGCATTTTCCCAACCGAAACCGTAACTTCCTGCAATTCATAGATTTCAGGAACGAGCAGCAAAGTGTCGGCATGTTTTCCAAATGAATTTACGGCAACGTTTTTTTTCTGATAGCCGATGCGCGAAAAGGTCAAATCATGCTTTGTCAGACTGTCGGGAACGGCCAACACAAAACGCCCGTTTTCATCAGTGACGGTGCCGATGTTCTTTTCTGCAATGCCGATATTCGCATACTGGACAGGCTTTTGCGTCTTCGCATCCATCAGGAAACCCTGAATGTCAATGGATTGTGCGTTTAGTGCCAAAAACATGACGCTCAAAATCAAAGTTAATGCTATCTTTTTCATATTCGTTAGTTTTTGCTTTTGGCTACTGGCTTTTGGCAGCTGGCATAATAATCATTAAAATCATATCATGACTTTTTAATGAACCAATGGAGCCAGCAGCCAAAGGCCAAAAGCCAGCAGCCATTATTCTTCCTTCCGATATTCCAAAATGTCTCCGGGCGTGCAGTCCAAATGTTTGCAGATGGCATCCAAAGTCGAAAAGCGGATGGCCTTGGCCTTGCTCGTTTTCAGAATGGAGAGGTTGGCTATGGTGATGCCGACTTTTTCGGCGAGTTCGCTCAGCTGCATCTTGCGCTTGGCAAGCATCACGTCTAAATTCACGATAATCATGGCTCAAATGGTTAGATTATTTTCCTCAACGGCCTGTGATGCAACCTTATACATCATGGCAAGAATCAGAATGATGAATGGTGTGGTGAAATTGTCGTGGTTAAAGTAGATGCTGTCGAAACCATAAAGGAAAGTGGAATTCCTGTTGACGGCCATGTAAATGAAATCGGCAAGTGCTAACCAATAGAACAGCTTTACGTTGCTTTTCGGAAAAACCACGC
>JAGHSL010000458.1 GCA_018065885.1 Candidatus Limimorpha equi | reverse complement strand
TGAAAGCCATCAAGATAGCCACGCCTTTAGACACTTCCATCATCAACTCCATCACGCCGATTTTCACCATGTTCGTTGCCGCCATTGCGCTGAAGGAACCCATCACGCTGAAAAAAGCAGGCGGTGTCGCAGTGAGTTTCATCGGCGTCATCATGCTCATTCTCAACACCGTTCACGCAAGCAACAACGGCGTCACCCAAACCCAACCTTTAGGCATTGCCCTCATCATCTGCAACAGCCTTTTCTTTGCAACCTACTTAGGTGTTTTCCGTCCGCTGATTGCCAAATACAATGTCGTGACTTTCATGAAATGGATGTTCCTGTTTTCCATGTTAGTCTCCGTTCCGCTCAACCTGAACGAAATCACGCACTTGAATTTCAGCGTCATGCCAACCAATTACCTGCTGGAATTAGGTTTCCTTATCCTCTTTTCCACTTTCATCGCCTATTTCCTCATTCCGGTTGGACAGAAATCGCTGCGCCCGACCGTCATCAGCCTTTATTCTTATCTGCAACCGCTAATTGCCACCATCACAAGCATTTATTTAGGTATGGACAAATTGAGCTGGCAAAAAGTTGTGGCAGCCGCACTAGTCTTTACCGGCGTGATTCTCGTCAACAAGAGCCGCGCAGCGGACAGTAAGACGAAATAGCCTGTCTGTCAGCAATTCAATAAACAAAAACAAAGCGACTTACCATTGTTTTTCCTATTTTTGTTGCTTTAAATAATCAAACATGACAAAAAAGCATCAATTGGCGGCATTTGTTTCATTGTTCCTTCTTTGTTCAATACAATGTAACGCACAGAAAATCAATATACTGTTTCTTGGCAATAGCTACACGCAAGTCAACAATCTGCCCAGCACGCTTGTCAACCTCACACAAGACGCCACCCATTCCATGATGGTCGAGAGCAACACGCCCGGCGGCTACACCTTCGACCAACATTCGCAAAACGCGACAAGCCTTGAAAAAATCAGGAAAGGCATTTGGGATTATGTGGTTTTGCAGGAACAAAGCCAGATGCCAAGCATTGATTATTACCGATATAGCAACATGTACCCCGCCGCCGAACGCCTTCGCGACAGCATCATAAAATACAACCCTTGCGCTGAAATCATCCTCTACATGACTTGGGGACGGCGCAATGGCGGCCAACAATGCGAGAACTATGGCGACGGCCTCTATTGCAGCGCCGATTTCCGCGATTTCGACCACATGCAAGACACCATGACAAGTTCATATTACGAACTGACACAACGACTTAAATGCAATTGCGCCCCTGCCGGAGAAGCCTGGCGCACCGCCATACACCAAACCGATTTCAACCTGTTTTCAGCCGATGGCAGCCACCCTTCGACCTATGGCACCTACCTGACGGCCTGCGTGTTTTACGCCAGCATCTGGAACGAAAGCGCAATAGGTTTAAACACCGCTTTTGAAATCAGCGAAGAAGATGCCCAAACCTTGCAGGAAATTGCTGATGGAACCGTTTTCAACAGCGGAACGGAATGGAACTTGGGTCCGAAAGTCATGGCTGATTTCGATGTTTATTTCGTTGATGAACAGACCATTAAACTCAGAAACAACAGTCTAAGCGACTATCCTGAAACAAGTTATTTATGGGATTTCGGAGATGGCACCACTTCCGAAGAAGCCGAAACCCTTCACGAATATGCTGAACCCGGCACCTACCTCATTTCCCTAACTGTAACAGGCTGCCACCAAACCGACACCAAGACAGAAGAAATCATTATTGAAGACACAAGTACCATAGACGAAAGCAATTATAACACAGCGATTTATCCAAATCCTACACACGATGGAATCCATTTTGTCATGCCAGCTTTCGGCGAACTCATCATCAGGAACACCATAGGTCAAACCGTGCTGCAAAAGCAAATGTATGGCGAGACCTATCTCGACCTGTCCGATTTGGAGAACGGCATTTACTTCATCAGCATAAAAGCAAATAAAACACAGAACATCAAACTAATAAAGCACTAAGTCATGAGTTACTTACGCCACCTTTTCGTCATCGCATTACTTGCCATCGGCATCATTTCTAATGCCCAAAGCACAAGCGACGGATTCAGCATCATTGGGAAAAGCAGTGAAGGTCTGAACGTAAGACACAAAATCAGCCAAGTCAGCATTGAACGGAGCGAAGTCACTGAAGGACAAACCATTAGTCTCAGCGGCATTTATCTTCCGAACTGTGCAGGAGCCCCCGATTTGCCCAGCCACAGCACCTTTGTCGCTTTGCCAAAAGGTGCCACGGCACGACTTGAAATCAGCTATGTCAAGACACACCTTATTAATAATGTCGACATCATTCCAGCCGCACAGCCGCAATTGGACAACGAAAATTCGCTCGTCATCCACGAAAAAGACCAGAAGATTTACAGTCAAAACGCCTTTTATCCCGAAACGCCTTTCCGGCTTTCCAATCCCACGACGATTCGCGGCATCAACGTCATCTCCCTGGATGCCATGCCTTTTCAGTACAATCCCGTGACCAAGGAATTGCTCGTTTACGATGAAGTCGACCTGAAAGTCAGCATTGAAGGCGGAGAAAAAGAAATTGGCGACACTCGTTACCGCACCAAGGAATGGGATCACATTTTGAGTGACATCATTCTCAATTTCAACGACTTGCCAAGCATTGACTACGGCAAGCGTTTGCGCCAGCACTACGAAAACCGCGAAACCGGCTGCGAATACATGATCATCACACCCGACAACCCCGATTTCATCCAGTTGGCCGACAGCATCCGCATGTTCCGCATCGC
>JAGHSL010000260.1 GCA_018065885.1 Candidatus Limimorpha equi | reverse complement strand
GTGCATCGGGCTTGTTGAGAGACATTCGCAGCACGCATCCTTACCTGAAATACGAAGGTCAAGTGAAACCGATTGTCAAGAAGCACGGTGATGTGTATTCGCGCACTCAAGTCAGAATCGAGGAAGTATATGAATCGCTTGCACTCATCAGAAAATTAGTTGACAATCTTCCTGCTGCCCAAGCAAGCCATACGGCCGAGCCACAGTTGCAAGCCAACCGTTTCGCCTTGAGTCTTGTGGAAGGCTGGCGTGGCGAGATTTGCCATTGCGCTATCACCGACAACAGCGGAAAATTAGCATTGTACAAGATAAAAGACCCTTCGTTCCACAACTGGGACGCCCTTGAACTGGCAGTCAGAAACAACGAGATTTCCGACTTCCCGATTTGCAACAAAAGTTTCAACCTCTCCTATTGCGGACACGATTTATAAAGCCATGAAACACATCAGTAACCTTTCCATATTAAAAGCCCAGGGCAAGCAATACATCCCCGACCCGACAACAGCACAAGTGCCTGGCATTTTCAGAGGTCGCCCTGTCATCAGCACTATACCAGCCGACAACGAGAAAATCGCTGCAATATGTCCCATGCAGGCCATTGGCACCAAAGGCGGACTCAGCATCGATTTAGGCAAATGCGCGTTTTGCGGTCTTTGTGCGCGTCAATTCCCTGACAAGATTACGTTCACCAAGGATTACAAGATGGCCACGACTGTCCGCGAAAACCTGATTGTGCGCGAAGGCATCGACAAGCCGATTGAATACGGCCCGAAACCCGAATGTGCCAAACTATTCAAAGGCTCGCTGAAACTGCGTCAGGTGAGCGCCGGCGGCGACAATTCCTGCGAATGGGAATTGGGCGCAACGGGCAATGTCAACTTTGACATGGGACGCTATGGCATCGAGTTCGTAGCCTCACCGCGTCACGCCGACGGCATTGTCATCACGGGACCCATCACTGTCAATATGGCTCGTGCCACGCAAATCTGCTACGACGCTGTCCCTCAACCGCGGCTGCTCGTCCTTTGCGGCGTTGATGCCATTAGCGGTGGTCTGTATGCCGACTCCGACGCCATCGACCGCTCTTTCCTTAAAACGCATAAGGTAGATCTTTACCTTCCCGGCAATCCAGCGCATCCGCTCACGATTTTGAATGGACTGAGGGAGTTGACGGTATGATTTCTACTACTACGCCTTTCATGGGGGGGGGAAGTAGAGGTTTGCAATGCTTGGCTTTGAGGAGATTATTTGGAGGGAAAGGGTTGGCTATGGGCTGAAAAACCAAACGGCAGCCGGATGAACCGACCGCGTTTGGGTTTGATATTTCAATGATGAAATTTTATTTCATCTGTTCTTTCAAGAATTTGATTGCTGCTGCAAGTTGGTCGTCATGACCTTTCATATATCGGTCAAAGTCTTGTTTTACTTCTATATCAGGTAGGATGCCTGTTTTTAGCAGGTTGCTACCGTCTTCAGGGACATAAGACTTCACGCATATCAAGGCTGAATAACCTCCAGGCAGGTTGATAACTGTTGGCCCGCTCATGCATCCGACAGTAGGTTCGCCAACTATTGTGGCTCGGTGGTTTTCTTTCATCACCTCGACATAATCTTCGGCTGCAGAACCCACATACTGGCCAGAGAGAATGACCATAGGCTGTTTGAGTCTCAATGAGTCTGGTACATTATTCTTGTATGGTGGATATTGTACTTCTTCCATTACTGTCCCTTCATAGTAATCCTTGTAGGGTTCGTAGTCCATGCCAGCACTTTTGTATTCAGCAATATGTTTTTTCGTCCACCACTTACCATTGTGTCCAAATGTTTCGCCTGGCATTGAAACATAAGCAAGCATGTACCATGCTTGGTCTGTACCTCCTCGGTTGCCACGGACATCCACAATCAGACCTTTACATTTAAGAAGTTGGTCTAGATTGGCGAAGAAGGTGTTCTCAATATTGGAAATTTCTGATTTTACACATGTTGTCAGATGCAGATAGCCGATGCCGTCTTTTAGATACTGGACATCTAACGATGGTATTGGGGTATCATCTGCCATTATTGTTTTATCTTGTTGGGCTAAATAGTCTCGTTTCAGGGTGACCTTGTTTGTTTTGCCTTTTGGTGTTACGATTGTAACTTCTACCGTCGAATCTGGTCTGCCATAAAACATCTCGGTTATGGCCTTGTCACGCTTCCAGCGAGGATTTGCCGCTGCGATGTATGGGTATATTTCTGACTCAAGGAATTGCATGACTGGTATTTGGTCGACTGCAATAATTTCACTATGTAATGGAATTTGTTCAAGAAATTCCGTTGAGATATTTTTCACATATACCCTGTCGCCGACATTAGAAGTAACGATTGGCGGCATGTCGTATGGTGCTTTTTGTGGGGGAATGATGCGCGTATGCGGCTCATTGAAACGAGCCATGAAAGCAGATAGTGCGCGGTAGTAATCGTAAGGGTCTTCGGCTTGTTCCACTACGGGCAAATAGGCTTGGTATAAACTGTCTAGATTTGCTTCCCGAAGATTTTCAGGAAAGGCAAAATTGTACTCCAATTCCTTCCATAGTTCCGACAGCGTATAGATGCGTTCATTACGATTAGGGACTTGTTCTTGGGCTGATGCCGAAACAGCAAACAGAATGCTGATAATCATTGATGTAATATATTTCATAATTTTTGAATTATTGTTCCTGGTATTTGCTGTTACTTTCATTTTCATTATCCAACTTTTTCAAGTGATTCTCCTACCTATTTATTTGGTGTGCAAAAATAGGAATTATACTTTTTTGAAACCGAAATAATTTTGGAAAATCGAATACACGAAGACACTGAGTGCTGATGTGATTTGGGAAAATCCGATTGAAATGATATGAAGTTTCTTCCTCCATATCTTCCTTGTCGGGGTTAGTGGCCAACGGTTCAGCGTAGTCTTCGGGCGTGAGCCATGTCTGTGCGACAAACTTATAACAGCGGTCTTTGCCTGACAGTCCTGGGGCGTCGGAATAACTCATGTAGTAGTATTTCCTTGCATTACCTGTCTTCAGACCTTGGTCAATAAAAAAAACTCCGAAATAATTGAATGGATTTCCACGAATCGCACCCTCGCAATGAACTCATCGCCAAAGTGTTCTATATGGCAGGCTTCATCGAAAGTTGGGGGCGCGGCTATGAGAAAATCAAGAATGCTTTCATAAAAGAACAGCTTCAAATTCCAACTTTCGAACAAGTACGTGGTGGCATCTTGGCTTCCATCCCAAGAGAAAGATTCACTCGATTCTGAACGGATTGAGGGAGTTGACGATTCGATAATACAACAATAAAAAAGGAGTGCAATCGCACTCCTTTTTTATTTGATATTTAATCGGTTAGATTATTTCACTTCTTCAAAGTCGACGTCGGTCACTTCGTCGTCGCCGCCCTTGTTGTTGTTCTGCTGACCAGCATTCGGGTTGCCACCCATGTTGTTCGGGTCGAAGCCTGCGCCTTGTGGGCCGCCTTGTGCGCCAGCGTTCTTATACATTTCTTCGCTTGCCTTCTGCCACATGGCATTCATTTCAGCCATGGCAGCGTCGATGCCGGCGATATCCTGTGCCTGGTGAGCGGTCTTCAGCTTGGCGAGAGCGCTTTCAATTTCGCCCTTCTTGTCGGCAGGCAGCTTGTCACCATATTCTTTCAGTTGCTTTTCGGTCTGGAAGATGATGCTGTCGGCTTGGTTCAGTTTGTCGATGCGTTCACGTTCCTTCTTGTCGGCTTCGGCATTGGCCTGAGCTTCGTTCTTCATGCGCTGGATTTCATCGTCGGTCAAGCCTGATGAAGCCTCGATGCGGATGTTTTGGCTCTTGCCTGTAGCCTTGTCCTTAGCGGACACGTTGAGGATACCGTTTGAGTCGATGTCGAAAGTGACTTCGATTTGCGGCACGCCACGTGGCGCCGGAGGAATGCTGTCGAGTGTGAAGCGGCCGATGGTCTTGTTTTGGGCAGCCATTGGGCGTTCGCCTTGCAGCACGTGGATTTCAACCGAAGGCTGGTTGTCGGCAGCCGTCGAGAAGACTTCGCTCTTGCGGGTTGGGATGGTCGTGTTGGCATCGATGAGTTTGGTCATCACACCGCCGAGGGTTTCGATACCCAGTGACAGAGGAGTGACATCGAGCAGCAGCACGTCCTTCACTTCACCGGTCAGCACACCACCCTGGATGGAAGCACCGATGGCCACCACTTCGTCGGGATTAACGCCCTTTGAAGGTTCCTTCTTGAAGAAATCGCGGACGATATTCTGAATGGCTGGGATACGGGTTGAACCACCAACCAGAATGACATCGTCAATGTCGTTGACGCTCATGCCGGCATCCTGAAGAGCCTTTTGGCAAGGTTCGATGGTGGCGTGAATCAGATGGTCGGCCAGCATTTCGAACTTGGCGCGGCTCAAAGTGCGGACAAGGTGCTGTGGAATGCCGTTGACAGGCATGATATATGGCAGGTTGATTTCCGTTTCGCTTGACGATGACAGTTCAATCTTTGCCTTTTCAGCAGCTTCCTTCAGGCGTTGCAGGGCCATAGGATCCTTGCGGAGGTCGATGCCGTTGTCGCGCATGAATTCTTCAGCCAGCCAGTTGATAATGACTTCGTCGAAATCATCACCGCCGAGGTGGGTGTTTCCGTTGGTTGATTTTACTTCGAACACGCCATCACCCAATTCAAGGATGGAGATATCGAAAGTACCGCCACCGAGGTCATACACAGCGACTTTCACATCGCTCTTTTTCTTGTCCAAACCGTAAGCCAAAGCAGCGGCTGTAGGTTCGTTGATGATACGGCGCACTTTCAGACCTGCGATTTCGCCGGCTTCCTTAGTAGCCTGACGCTGTGCATCGTTGAAGTAAGCCGGCACAGTGATGACGGCTTCGGTGATAGTCTGGCCGAGGAAGTCTTCAGCGGTCTTCTTCATCTTCTGAAGGGTCATGGCCGAGATTTCCTGTGGGGTGTAGTTCTTACCATCGATGTCGATGCGTGGGGTGTTGTTAGGGCCTTGCACCACTTTATAAGGCACGCGCTTCATTTCGGCCTGAACCTTGTCGTAGGTTTCGCCCATAAAACGCTTGATGGAATAAATGGTGCGCAGCGGGTTGGTGATAGCCTGACGTTTTGCAGGTTCGCCCACTTTGCGTTCGCCATTGTCGGTGAAGGCGACGACAGAAGGCGTAGTGCGGTGGCCTTCGCTGTTGGCGATGACAACCGGTTCGTTACCTTCCATTACTGCCACACATGAGTTAGTTGTTCCTAAGTCGATTCCAATGATTTTTGACATGTTTTTGTTCTCCTATTT
>JAGHSL010000141.1 GCA_018065885.1 Candidatus Limimorpha equi | reverse complement strand
ATATCCGTATCGTTGAAGCCTAAAATCGGATAGCCGTGATTCACATTGTTTTGGTCGAAGCACCAGACATCGGTTTCGTTGTTCAGCAAATCGACAAAAGCACGGTCGCGCATTTCATCATCAGTTTGGCCTCGCCAAGGCCTTCTGCACCGCAAGTGTTAAGGTAGTAGGAATTGACTATTGTGTCGGCTTGAGCGTCTTGTAATCCTATAATGCCACCTGCGTAAATGCTGTCGCAACTGATATTTCCAACATTATAGCAGTTTTTTATCGAAGGTTTTCCCATATCTACTCCGGCTATTCCACCAGATGCCATACTTGCATTTATGTCAGCGATATTATAGCTGTTTTTTATGAATCTTGTTGTCATACCAGCGATTCCACCGGCAAAATACCCTGTCACATTACCTTCATTATAACATTCGGATACTGATGATTGGCTGTAGCCCACAATGCCGCCGCCAGCCCCATTTTCGCAAACTATTTCTGCACCATTCATGCAGTTTGCAATATAACCTAAGCAATTGCCAGCAATGCCACCTGTATCAGTATTTCCGTGAATGTATCCGTTTACAATTTTAACGTTTTCTATGGTTGCGTTTCTTTGATTGATTCTTCCGAAAAGTCCACCATATTTTGCGTCAACATAAATATTGTAGATTCGGTGTCCGTCGCCATCAAAATGGCCTGAAAAATGGCTATCATAATTTAGTACTCTTGCCGTGCAACCTGTTTCGTAATCAGTATAATAAGCGTCGCCAATGGGTTGCCAAGGCAAATCCTCGCTGCCGTTCAAATCAATGTCGGTCGTGAGTTTGAAATACATGTCGTAGGAGTCGAAGCCACATGCGCACATGTAGGACAAAAATGCCAGATTTTGGGCCGATTCAATCAGGTAAGGCGATTCCTCCGTGCCATTGCCGCGTGTCCAAAGTTCGCGTTTGCCATCCCAAACGGATGTCTGTGCCATACTGCCGATGCCTAAGGCCAGCAAAACGATAGTTAAGTATATGTTTTTCATAATATTAAGTCTTTATTTTGTGAAATTGCTCTTGAAAAAATCCCTGATTTGGTCGCTGAAGGCGCTTTTGCGCTGCATCTGTGTTTGGGTCTCGTTGCTGAACACAGTAGTGTAGGCGAAATCAAGTTCCTGGACCGCACCTGCATTCAATGTGAATGGGCCGACTGACCCAAAAGCACGTCGGTCGTTTGGTTGGTTGCCATGTTCCTCTTCCGTCCAGTAAAGTCCATCCTGGTTGTAACCGTTATATGGCTGAATGCCGTTTGTGCCGAAATTGCAAGGGTCGCTGTCGCCAGGGAAAGCAAACATGCAATCGGGACCAATATTATTATGATAAGGGAAAGGCATGGACATTGACAAGTAGGACTGTACGTCATTTGAAGGGTCGACGTTAGGCACAGGAGAATTGTTAAAGTAGCAGAAGTGGCATAAGCCAAGCCGCTCATCATCAACAACACCATTGCCAAAATTGAGGCCGTTGTAGGCGTATTTGTCCAAAGGATAGGAATCGTTGAAAAGCGAGTTGCAATCGCCATCATAATCAGGATTGTCGCGGCCATCGGCATCCATGTATGGACCTGCCAGAATGGTGCAAATCTGAACCGGCCAGTTGCTTCCATAACCTTGATGTTCACCAGATGGATCGGTGTCGTCGTCATCGCCGTTATAGCCGAAGAAAGCGCCTCGCTGAACATCGCAACCTATGAAATCATCCCAGCCGTAACCGATGTCAAAGTCATCGAAAATACCAACGAAAACATCGTGATAGTTTTCCGAAGAACGGTTGAAGAACTTGTAGTTGAAGAAGATGGTGTTGTTCAAGGCTTCGTTTTCGGGCGCGGAATAGGCGTATGCCATGCCATGAATCTCAACGCCGATTTTTTTGCCGCCACTTTCGGTGTGCGTGTTGAATTTGTCATTATAGATGAAATACAGGCATTGGTCGCCGCGAATGTCGGGATAATCGCCATCGGTAGGATTGTAACGTCCGTCGCCATTGACATCGACGAAGGGAGCGAGATTTTCGGCAAAGCCTTCATCGCCATGGGCCGGCCATGAAAGAATATCGGCAGAAATCTGGTAGTTCGCATCGGCATAATGCTGGCGGAACTGCTCGATTTCTTCGCGCGTGACATTCCAGACATGATGATACTTCAAGACGGTCATCAAATCGGTTGAGGCATCTGCCAGACGAAGCGGACCAGACCAATAGTCGTCACCGACTTGCTGAAAACGGAATCCTGCAAAATGCAGCGAGTCGTTGCTGTCCATGCCGCCAAGCCAAATGGCGTTCTGGAAAATGGTTGAGCAGCCGCTACCAACTGGGACTTCATGTTTGATACAGGCGTTGCTTTGCTGCAAGTTGTCGTCTATCGAGAGGATGAAATTGCTGCCGATACCCGTAATGCGCATACTCACATTATTAATGTTGATATACGAGTAGGGCGGTAGGGTTTGCCCGATGGCCAGCAGGTTCATCAGGCTGAGAGCGAAGATTAAGGTAAACTTTTTCATAGGCCGTGTATTTTAAAGGTTAGTTTTATTTCCTTTTCACGATTGCGATGGCAAAAATACTATCGAAAGAAAATTTTGTCAATAGTTTTTGGCCGAAAAGTTTATAGGTAATTATAAGTAAATTCTTGTAACTTAGTGATTTACTATAATTTATGGAAGAAAAATTAA
>JAGHSL010000116.1 GCA_018065885.1 Candidatus Limimorpha equi | reverse complement strand
GGTCTTCCAATGGGAAGGTGCTGCGTTTTTCGCAGTTGACGCCGACGGCAACGTAAAGTTCGTCAAACAGAGGCAAGGCTCTCAGAACGATGGAGCGGTGGCCTAAAGTGATAGGGTCGAATGAACCGGGAAAAACTCCTATTCTTTTCATAGATTTGAAATTTGCGGCAAAGTTATCATTTCGTGGCGAGATGGCGTAATTCTTTTCCGAGAATTTCACTGATGGAGCGGAATGTTTGGCTCAAAAAGCCTTCAATATCGTCTTTCCCGACCCATTTCACAGCCGTGATGCCTTCTTCGGTCTGTGGTTTGGTGCTGTTCAAGGTGTTGCTGTGCATTTCGTACCAATAGGTCTGCTTCAGTTCCCAAACCTCATTGCGCAGGTAAACGTGCCAAGTCGACGGCAATTCCCTCGCGATTTCAAGGTTGCCGATGCCGGTTTCCTCTTCCACCTCGCGCATGGCTGCCGTTTCGGGACTTTCGCCTGCCTCGATGTGGCCTTTCGGCAAATCGGGAATGCCTTTGCGCTCAATCATCACGAAACGGTTCTCGCTGGTGACGATGCCGCCTGCCGCTGGAGCCAATTTGAACATCTGCTGTAGGGCGGAACTGACATCTTCGGGCGCTATGTCTTGAATGATGGTGTCGGTCTGTTCGCTGTCGCAAAGCCATTCCGATAAAAATTCGCTTAAAAGTTGCGCATCGTAAGACTCACATTTATTGTCGTTTGGGGTGAATTTTATCTGACCTGCATCGATTTTTGGGAAAATCAATGCCCTGTTTTCTTGAAAAATTGTGTACATTTGCAATCGTTTTAACGCACAAAAATACACTTTTATGGTTTACGATGAATCAGCATTGACATTGGCTCAGCATCTTTTGCAGGTCAAAGCCGTGAAACTCAGTCCGAAAGCCCCTTTCACATGGGCATCGGGACTGAAAAGCCCTATCTATTGCGACAACCGCGTGACTTTGTCATATCCGGCCGTCAGAACTTATATCCGTCAGCAGTTTGTCGAGCTGATTCTGAAGCAGTACGGCAAGCCTGATGTCATTGCAGGCGTGGCTACGGGTGGCATTCCTCAGGGTGCTTTGGTGGCTCAGGAATTGGGTATTCCTTTCGTTTATGTCCGTTCCGAAAAGAAGTCGCATGGCATGAACAACCAGATTGAAGGCGTCATCGAACCTGGTCAGTCGGTCATCGTGGTCGAAGACCTTGTTTCGACGGGCAAGTCAAGCCTTTTGGCTGTCGATGCCTTGCGTGAAGTCGGTGCCGATGTCAAAGGCATGGTGGCCATTTTCACCTACCAGATGCAGGTTGCAGCCGATAATTTCGCTGCAAAGAACTGCACGCTCTTCACTTTGTCGAATTACGAAACCCTGATTGCAAAGGCTGTTGAAGAAGGCTATGTCACCGAAGACGACCTCAAGTCGTTGAAGGAATGGCGCCTCGACCAGCAAGCCTGGAGCGATAAATTTGGTGAATGATTATCTGGTTATGGATTTTTACCCATAATCCGTCACTCATAACCTACGTTAGTATGTTGTTTCAAAGCAAATATAAGCCTGTTTCGCAATCTGCGGATCGGGCTTTTCTTTTTTATGCCAAGCCTGATAATCTGAAAAATCTGATGCCCGAACAGATTACCGACTGGGAATCGGAGGCGGATTGGTGCCGTTTCCTCATCAAAGGCATGGGGCATGTGAAACTGAAAATAGGGGAGAAGTCGCCTTATTCAAAACTGACTTATTTGCCCGATGGCAAAATGCCTTTCGATTTCGGCTTGCAGTTCTTTTTTGTCTCGAAAAATGGAAATGCCTGTGAGATTCAGATTGTCATCGATGCCGATTTGTGCAATCCGATGATGGCCATGCTTGCGAAAAAGCCATTGCAAAATCTTGTGAATGAGATGGAAATCAGATTATGAACTTGATTTCCTTAATGTCGAATACCGAGATTTTCCCGTTTTCGTCGGAAAGCTGAAGTCGTCCGAAATTGTCTATGCCTTCCATGAAAAGTCGTTTCCGATTGCCTGCTGTTTCATATTCCGTCCAAGCGTGGTAACGGAAAAGGTGGTTTAGATAATCTTCGTTTATCGCAGAGAAATCGTTTACTTCGCAACAGTGTTTTAGTCTTTCCCTTTCTTCTTCCAAATGCTGGCAAATGGAAAGAAGCAAAGGCTTCAAATCGTATGTTTTTCCTGTCAGATTGCGTAACGATGCAGGATGCGTCGGCCAATCCTGAAATTCCAATTGGTTGATGTTTAGTCCAATGCCGATAATGGAAATAGCCATCATTGTGCCTTTAATGGTGCTGTTGATGAGAATGCCGCCGATTTTGTGATTTTCGCAATAAATGTCGTTAGGCCATTTGATTTCAAATGTTTTTTCGGGTACAGCTTCTTTCAAAGCCTTGAGGATGCCGAGCGGCACGGCTTTGGAAAGCTGGAACTGCATGGCAGCCGGCAGGAAACTCATGTCGAAGGCAATGGAAAAGGTAAGGTTCTGGCCTTCGGCACTTTCCCAAGTGTTGCTGCCCATGCCTTTGCCCGCAGTCTGTTTGCTGGCGACAACCACACATCCGCAGATGTCGGTCATCGCTTGCAAACGCTGCAAATAGGCGTTGGTGGAGTCGGTCTGCTCTATGTGCGTGATTTTTAGTGTCATTCGACAACAACGCGCTGTGTTTTTTCACCAATCATAATGGCGTAGACACCTTTGCCGAAATTGCTCATGTCGATTTTGCCATAACCGTTGATGACGGTTTCGTAGACGCATTGTCCGGCCATGTTGAAGACGCGGACTGTGTTTTCGCCCGATTCAACGATGTTGATTGTTCCGCTTGTCGGGTTTGGATAGATGCTTGTTACCTCCTGACTTTCATTCACATCGGCTGTGACTTCATAGCTGAATTCGTTGCTTTCGCTGTAAGTGAAATCGCTTCCTGAGAAAAGCGTGGTGCTGCCTGCCTTCATGCCGTAAAGTCCGGTGCCATTGGTGAGACCATCTCCGCCGGCATCGTAAATGGTGAAATCGTAGCAGCCATCGCCAGGGATGATGAGGGTTTCGGTGATCATCTTGTTAGGCTCTTCGTAAGGGCCGCCTTCCAAAACTACTTCGCCGGAGTCTAAGTTTGTGACTTTCCAAGTGGTTTCCTGTGGGTTGTTGTCGGTGCGGATGGTGAGTTTTATGGTCTTTCCTGTGTTGTCTGGTGAACCGTCGAAACCAAATGATGCTATGTTGTTGCCTTCGCCTTCGTCTTCAATGCCGTTGATGTTGGTGACTTGGATTTTGAGAATGTTATCCAGTTCGACAGGAAATGTGATTTCATCCATGTTGATGGTGGCTGAAGCCAAACTTTGCAGGTTACCTTCCCATGTCAAAGTCTTGACAATCTCATCGTTGACCAGCACTTCGATGTCGGCGGTGGTGATGGTGTTGACGCCAAAGTTTGTGATGACGGCTTTTGGCTCGGCTATGCCGCTGCAAATCATGTCTTTCACATTGCTGACATTGGTCATTGCAGCATCGTTATTATAAAAAGGAGTGAAACTGTCGGTCGACTTGCAGGCTTGGAACACTTCCTTTGTCGTGCCGTCCTGAATCCATGCTACGGCTGAGAGTTGGTCAATGTTGTAGACGTTTGCCAAAGCCCATTTGAATGAGAAACTGACATAGTCGCCAGCAGTCATATTGCCGAGGCTGGTTCCTGAAGATGATGGCAAAAGTTTCTTCATTACGCTGTAGAAATCGCGCTCGCCGTTGCTGCCAGGTGCGCTGGTGAAATGGATTTCTTTTTCAATCACGCCAACCATGAGTTTCAGGCTGCCGCTGACATCGGCTGATGCTTTTGCCATGACAAAAACCGTGATGGTGTCTTGCGTGGCATTCAGCTGGTGTGTCATGCGCATTTCAAAAGGCGACTCAATGGCAAGCCATTGGTTCACCATGTTTTGGTTAAGTCCGCTTGGAACGTTGGCAAAACGCGTGCCGTCGACAACGGTGTGAGGAACGGCATTTACACTGTAAAAGCTTTTGCGTGAGTCGTTGTCTTGTGTGTTGTGCAGATACATGGGGTCGTTGGCGCCAGGCCAGCTCATGTGGTATTTGATGGCAACCACGCGGTCGCCATTGGCGTCGATGAGAGCATCCAAGGCCGGATTTTGCGATGCGCAAGGCCCGCAACCCGTGTTGGTGAAACATTCAAACATCAAGGCTCTCTGGTTTTGTGCGCTGACATTCAGCGCAATGAGCATCAAAAGCGATGCGAAAACATAGTGAAGGTTTTTCATTGTATAAAAGTGTTTAATTGTGTTTTCTATCGCCAAAAGTACAAATTTTTGCAAAATGATTGATTTTGTATTGCAATTTGGCAAATTTTTTGCATTTTTGCAGTCAGATAATTAACAATTAAAACACTAATACTTATGATTAGAAAATCTTTACTTACCATGGTGCTGCTTGCCATATTTGGCTTTGTATCAGCACAATCGCTTCAGTTTGAACTTAACGGTCATGTTTATGCTGATGGCGATGAAGTCCTTTGCAACGAACCAAATCTTATTTTCGATGAGATGATTCAGCATTTCCAGATTCGCAACAACTCGAGCGAAGCCATCAATGTTGTTGTCAAGAAAGAGGAAATGGAGGTTCTTGAAGGCACAATGAATTATTTCTGCTGGGGTCTTTGCCTTTCTCCGGAAGTTTATGTTAGCCAGCCTGTGCCAATGGAAGCAGGTGCTGTTTCAGGTGAAGAAGACTTCGCTATCCATGTCAGTTTCGATCCGGAATGGACTATGGATCCTGCTCAGTGGTTGCAAGGCGTTGTGGTCATAAAGTATACGGCCTACAATGAAAGAAATGAAGATGATAAGGTCAGCATTATTGTCAAGTTCGAATCGGATATTACATCAGTCGATGAAAATCAGGTGAGCATGAGCCAAGCCTATCCAAATCCAGCATCTTCAGTGGTGCGTTTCAATGTCAATTGCGAAGGTGCAGCTTCTGTCGCCCTTTACAATCTCCTTGGTCAGGAAGTTCTGACTCAGGATGTTGAAAACGACCAAGTCGTTCTTTCAGTCGCTGACTTGAACGAAGGCATTTATTTCTGCAACCTCAAGGTCAACGGCCAGGTTGTCAGAACTGAAAAGTTCATCGTAAAGAAATAAAAGAGTTTTTTCATATTTTTGCATTTTTCA
>JAGHSL010000038.1 GCA_018065885.1 Candidatus Limimorpha equi | reverse complement strand
TAGTCGTATTGCATGAAGAATGTGGATTGCCAGCTCTCTTTCTTGGCTTTGTAATAGGTGCCGTTGCGCTCGATGCCGATAAAGGCGCAGCCTTCCGAAACGGGTGCGCCAATGGCTAAGGCCTGGTTGTCTTTCACTTCGTAGGAATCGTGGAAACCTTTGTATGAAACGTTGATTTTCTTTGTGCCGGCTAATCTGTTTTTACTAATCACAATGTCTTCCTGGTCGGCAATAAGAAGTTGGTAATAACCGTTCAGGATGCCGTTTTCGCCCTCGTAGTTGATGAAGATTTCGCTGGTTTTTAATTCCGTGGAATCAGTGGGGAGCTTGTTCGTGAAATGAATTCTGATGGCATTGTCGTCTTCAACGAAAACGAAATTGCGTGGCGTGACTTTCCTTTCCTTGATGAAATAGCCGGCTTGCGGCACACCGTAACCGAAAGCATAGTCATAATAAGGATAGAGGTCGCCCGATTTCTCGATTTCGGCTTTCAGTTGCAGGGCGGTAAGCTCGCGGCGGGTCTGCCAGGCACAGGCACAGAAACCTGCCGTCAGCGGACTGGAAAACGAGGTGCCGAAAGCGCTTTCATAGCCGCCTGATGGATTGGCAACCGTGGCCTGACCGAAAGCGCAGACATTAGGTTTCATTCTGCCATCGGCTGATGGACCATACGAACTGAAGGGAATGTGGCGGTAGGTTTCCAAATCGGCATTGATGCCGCCCACGCAGAGCACGTTCTCGGCATCTGAAGGCGTGATGATGGTGCGCCAATGGCTGTCGTCGCCTTCGTTGCCGGCGGAGTTACAGACCAAAATGCCTTTTTCGACGGCTTTGTTGGCGGCTTTGGCAACGTATGATGTGCCGTCCATATCCTTGGTATAATGGCGGTCCTTGCCGTAGCCCAACGAACTGTTGATGATGTCGGCGCCATTCTTGTCGGCCCATTCGGCACCTTGCGCCCACCAAATTTCTTCCTTGAAAGGTTCAGGGTCGATTTCGGTGCGGCCCAAAAGGAATTCCGCGCCTGTGGCAAGGCCCAGTTGCTGACCGTCCTTCATGCCGGCAATGCAGCTCAGCACCATGGTGCCGTGGGTGCCCCAGCCGTAGACGTTTTCCTCCTTATTGGGGAAATTGTATGTCTTGATAATCTGATGGTTGTCTCTCAAATGCTGAAAGGCAGGGTGCTTGTCGACGCCAGGAAATCCGGCGTCCAAAACGCAAATGCGAATGCCTTTGCCGTTGATGCCTTTGTTGATGAACTTTTGTCCTTCGAAACGCTTCACTTGGTCGGTCAGGACATCCTTGTCTTCACCAGTGATTTCCGTAGTTTTATATTCGGCCACGCTGCCTTCCGAGGCGATTTCCTGCACATAACTCACAAATGGCATCTGGCTGATTGCGTTGATATTGTCGTCGGTGGCCATAATGCCCAAAGCGTTGAGCCAGCGCGATTCGCCCACCATTTCATCGGCGTAGGCGGCCACGGCGTTCACATAGCTATCGTTGAGCGGATAGTTGCTGATGTCGTAAAGGTCGGCGCCGCATTTCTGGTAACGCTCGATGGCTTTCGCATCAAAATAGGTGTAAGGGTCAAACTGGGTGTCGTTTTTGTCGGTGAGGAACACCCAATAGCATTTCTGCTGTGCAAAGCCTGCAATGGCAAGCAATGCGAATGCGATGGTGAGGATTTGCTTTTTCATTGTATTTGATTTGATGGCACAAAGATAGGGGTAAATTTGATATGGTGAAGGGGAAAATATTTGTAACTTTGCGCCATACTTATTATGGCTGGTTTCTCCAAAAAATCTTTCTTTTTGTTCTGACAGTTGGCATCGCGGTTTATGAAATCGATGCCAACTTTTAGGACTGATCAGAAGTTTGTAGCCGCAATTTCTGGAAAGTTCCGTTTAAGAAGATGGGATGATTCCGTCATTTTGCATATCAAAACATCGTCATTTTACATATCAGAATTCCGTCATTTGACATATCAAAACATCGTCATTTGGAATAATTTTGTAAAACATATTTGCATATATCGTTAGAAGTCAGTATTTTTGCAGCGCATTTCAAAATTCATATATCATGACGACATATAAACCTCGCATAGCAGATCGTCTGCTGCAGGAGAAACTCAGTTATATTGGCTCCGTTTTGGTAGAAGGACCGAAGGCTTGCGGTAAATCCACTACGGCAGCACACCATGCACGCAGCATCGTCTATATGGACGACCCCGCGTTGATGGAGCAGAACATCATGTATGCCCAAAGTAATGTACACCGTCTTTTGCAGGGTGATACGCCGCGCCTTATTGATGAGTGGCAGATTGCTCCGAATCTTTGGGATGCTGTCCGCTTTACGGTGGATCAGCGTGGAGAAGCCGGTCAGTTTATTTTGACAGGTTCTGCCGTTCCCGCCGATTTGTCGCAAGCACATCATACCGGCACAGGCCGCATTGCCCGTTTGCGTATGCGTCCTATGTCTTTGTGGGAGTCGGGTGATTCTACGGGCGATGTCAGTCTTGCCAGCTTGTTTGCATCTTCCGATGTTGACGGCTGCTGCAATCATGACTTGGAAACGATGGCTTATCTTGTCTGCCGTGGTGGTTGGCCTATGGCTGTCAATCAATCGCCTAATCCGATGGCAGTCCGCCATGTCCAGGACTACATAAAGTCTGTTTGTGAATCGGACGTGTGTCGTGTGGATGGCGTACAGCGTAACCCAGACAGGGTGGCGCGTATTCTGCGTTCCTTGGCTCGCAACATCTGCCAGCCGACACCGATCAGTACGATTGTCTCCGACATCAGTGCCAACGAGGTGAGCAAATTGAGTGAGCAGACGGTTGCCTCATACATCACGGCCCTGAAGCAGATATTTGTCATAGAGGATATGCCAGCCTGGAATCCGAACCTGCGATCGAAATCAGCTATACGCACTTCCGACACCCGCCATTTTGTTGACCCGTCCGTTGCAACTGCAGCATTGGCACTCAGTCCGAACGACTTGATCTGCGACCTCAAGTCGTTTGGCTTCTTTTTCGAGGAATTATGTGTCCGCGATTTGCGTGTTTATGCGGATGCGTTAGGAGGCAGTGTTTATCATTTTCGCGACCGCAACGGTTTGGAATGTGATGCTGTGGTACATCTGCCAAATGGTCAATATGGCTTGGTTGAAATCAAGTTAGGAGGAAATAAACTCATCCATGAAGGTGTCCAAACCTTAAATTTACTTGCGGGAAAGATTGATACGGACAAAATGAAAGCTCCTGCCTTTAAGATGATTCTGACAGCCATCGGGAAATATGCAGTTTGCCGTGAAGACGGCATCTGTATTGTTCCCGTTGGCTGCTTGAAGGATTAAGGCGGATCTGTGTATTCTTTCTTATGTCGTCAATCAGAA
>JAGHSL010000408.1 GCA_018065885.1 Candidatus Limimorpha equi | reverse complement strand
TCTGCTGCTGATAGAGATTTTCATTTCGTCGGGCAAGAAAGAGTGGGAGAGAAAGTTTAACATTTTTGAGAAGAAAGATGAAAACATTCAGTAAATACATATTGACACTGGCCTTTTTCGTGATGACGGTTTCGCTGTCGGCACAAACCGATGTGAAGCTGATTCGTAAAGGCAACCGCAATTACAAGCGCTCGAATTATGCCGAGGCTGAGGTCAATTACAAGAAGGCTTTGGAAGCGCGTCCCAACAATGCCAATGCACAGTTCAATCTGGGCGATGCCTTGTATGCGCAGGGAAATTATGATGGTGCATACGAGACGTTCCAGAAAGTGCTCGACATGACACCCGATGCCAAACTGAAATCGAATGCCGTCTTCAATATGGGCAACTGCCTTCTGGCCCAGGATAAGTTTTACGATGCCTTTAATATATATAAGGTGTCGCTGAAACTGAACCCTGACAATGCCGATGCGCTTTACAATCTGGAATATTGCCGTGCGCATTTGGTCAAGAGCCACATCTATATATATAAAGGTGTGGAGCATGGCTCGGTCGAGGCCTCTGAAGAAGTGGCTTTCAACGGGCAAAAGGTCACGCTTTCGGCACAGGCCGAAGAAGGTTATGCCTTGTCGAAATACATTGTGGTGCGTGCGGACAATACCGAGGTCACGGTTGAGGTGAGCGGCAGCAGTTTCATCATGCCGAAATTCGATGTCTTGGTGTCAGCTGAATTCAAGCAGGCACACAAGATTTCGATTGAAGAAAACATTCCTCACGGCACGGTGATGGCCGACAAGCAAATGGCCGTTGAAGGTCAGCAGGTTGTGCTGAGTGCACGACCTGAACTGAACTACATGGTCGACAAATACACGGTTTACAAGACAGGCAACCGCAACGACACGATACCGGTCAACGACACGGTTTTCACCATGCCTGACTTTGATGTGACGGTGACGGCAACCTTCAGAACGGCTTTGCATGTTCATGTGGACGCCACCGAAAACGGCACGATTCGTCTTTCCGACAGTTTGGCTGTCCCAGGTCAGAATATTGGCGTGATTGTCACTCCGAACAAGGGTTATCAGCTTGCCGATTTGCGCGTGGTTAGCGATACCGATCCTACCCTGTCGGCTCCGATTTCCGATGAGAACGTCTTCCAGATGCTGGAGACCGATGTCACGGTGAAGGCTACCTTTGTCGAAGCCGACCGTTATTATAAGGTGACGCCCGATACTTTGATTGAAGGCGGTCATGTCCTGCTCGATGTTTCGGAGGCTACGCCTCGCGAGACGGTGGCTTTGCGCAACGCGCCTGAACCAGGCTACAAATTCAAGGAATACCGCATCACGATGGATGGCGACACTTCGATTCACATCCAGCCTCTGGGCAATTTCTTCACCATGCCTGATTTCGATGTCGTGGTCTCGGCTGTCTTCGAAAAGAATGAAGATCAGAACCAGGACCAGCAGCAGCAACAGCAGCAACAGCAACAAGACCAGCAGGATCAGCAAGACCAGCAGGACCAGCAGCAACAAGACCAACAGCAGCAGAATCAGCAGCAACAGCAGCAGAACCAGGAAATGTCGAAAGAGGACGCTCAGCGCATGTTGGATGCTTTGGAAAATCAGGAAAAGAAGACGATGGAGAAGGTCAACGAACAAAAAATCAGGACCCAACCGAAACGTCAGAGTGAGAAAGACTGGTAAATGGTAAATTTCATTATTTTTGCAGCTTCAAAAGAATTACGTATGAAGAAGATAGTTAGATTGCTTTTGATAATCGGGTTTTTGGCACCAGCCATGCTTTGGGCGCAAGACGTTACCCTGAAAGCATCGTCCAAGAAACAGGTCGTGGTGGGAGAGAAGTTTCAGGTTGTCTACGAACTGAATGCGGAAGGCAAGAACTTCAAGGCACCTTCGTTTGACGGTTTCAATGTCGTTGGCGGGCCTTTCACCTCATCGAGTTCAAGTTTCCAGATGATCAACGGCTCCATGTCACATTCCGTCACGAACACTTACACTTTTGCTTTGCAGGCCTATAAGGAAGGTGAATTTCACATTGGTTCTGCATCGGTGACGGTGAAAGGCGATAAGGTTACAAGTAATGCTTTGGACATCAAGGTTTTGCCTGATAACGGCAATGCATACGGTGGCAATTCTCAATATGCTCAAGGTGGCCAAAGCCAGCAGCAGCAAAGCTCCAACGACCCTCAGGTCAGCGGCAAGGATTTGTTCCTGAAGGTCACGCCTTCTAAGAAAACCGTTTATTTGGGCGAACAGCTTGTCTTGACTTACAAACTTTACACCAAGGTTGGCGTTTCATCGCTTTCGGTTTCCAAGATGCCGTCCTACGCAGGTGCTTGGATGAAAGACATTAGTGATAACAACGGCGGTGCCTTGCGTCAAGGCTCGGAAGTTGTCAATGGCATTGAATACACAACGGCTGAAATTCAGAAAGTTGTGCTTGTGCCGCAGCGTGCCGGCAAATTGGTTATTGACCCAATGTCGATTGAATGTATCGCTCAGGTACCTACAAGCCGCAGCAACCGTCGCAACAGCATGGATCCATTTGATATGTTCTTCAATGATCCGTTTTTCGGTGGTGGCTACACGAATGTGCAAAAGGAATTGAGTTGCTCGTCGCTTGGCATCGATGTGAAGAGTTTGCCTGAAGATAATAAGCCGGCAAGTTTTGCAGGTGCCGTGGGCAATTACAATTTCAAGTCGGAAATCGACAAGACCGAACTCAAGACCAACGAAGCCTTCACCTTGACTCTGACGGTCTCGGGTCAAGGCAACATAGAACTGCTTCAAATGCCGGAACCTGTTTTCCCGCCTGATTTTGAAGTCTATGACCCTAAAATCATTGTTGATGCTACACCTTCTGCAAATGGAATTTCCGGAACGAAACGCGCTGAATATCTTGTCATTCCGCGTCGTGTCGGTGATTTCACCATTGCGCCAGTTGAATTTTCGTATTTAAATCTTGCCAATGGCACCTATACGGCTTTGAGTTCCGACCAATACGACATCCATGTCGAAAAGGGTGAAGGCGGCGATGCTGACGGCAATACGATTTACGCTTCCAATCAGGAAGGCATCAAGTATTTGGGCAGCGACATTCGCCACATCATGACGGGCAATGCGCATCTCAGAAACTCGAACAGTTTCTTCTTCGCTTCGCCGGCCTATTTCGTGATATTGCTTGTGCTTCTCATTGCTTTCATCGTGCTGCTGATTGTCTCGAAGCAACGTGCAGCTTTGCGTCAGAATGAAGCCAAGACCCGCAACAAGAAAGCCACCAAGGTAGCCCGAGGCCGTTTGAAGAATGCCTTGAAATACCTGAATGTCAAGGATCAGAATAATTTCTACAATGAAATGTCGCAGGCTTTGTGGGGCTATATCTCCGATAAGCTGGGCATTGAACGTGCCAAATTGTCGATGGAAACGGTCAATGAAGCGATGTCGGTCAAGAATGTCCCTGAAGATTTGACCAGACAGTTTGTCGATACCTTGAACAATTGCGAGTTTGCCCGCTTCGCTCCTGGCGATGCCAGCAAGAAGATGGACGACCTTTATCAGCAGGGTATTGATGTGATTTCAAAGGCGGAAAGGGTATTGTAGTTAGGAGTGAGGAATTAGGAGTTAGGAGTAGAGACGCGATTTATCGCGTCTGGCAACAGAATGTGAAATATAGTGAAGCACCATGTGCGTCCGAAAAACAGCATAATTTAAAGTATAATAGAATGAAACGTATCACCTTATTAATAATAATAGCGATTGCGCTCATGCCAAGGTTTGTAGCAGCGCAGGAATCATACGATGCATGGTTCGAGCAGGCAAATGCAGCCTACAATGAAGGCAATTACCAGAGTGCGTTGGATTTGTATAACAACATTATCGAGGCCGAACAGGAATCCGTACCTTTGTATTTCAACCTGGGCAACACTTATTATAAAATGGGGACTTACCCTATGGCCATTTATTACTACGAAAAGGCCTTGAAACTCGACCCGAGCAATGCCGACGTGAAGACCAACCTCGAAATCGCCAACCTCGCCATTGCCGACAAGATTGAATCGATTCCACAGTCGTTTATCGTCAAAGGCTGGAACAATGTGAAGAACATGTTTTCGAGCAATGCTTGGGCGACGGTTTCCGTCATTTGTTTTACAATCCTTTTGGCGGCTTTGTTCCTGTTTTTGCGTGCCCGTCGTATGGGCTTGCGCAAAGTGGGGTTCTTTGTCGGAATTCTGGCATTGCTGGTTTTCGTTTTCTCTTTCATTTTTTCAATGGAAAAACGTAATGAGGCAAAGGAAAAGAATCACGCCATCATTATGACGCCAGCCGTGACGGTGAAAAGTTCGCCCAACGATGGCAGTGTCGATCTTTTTGTCCTTCACGAAGGCACTAAAGTCACCCTTCTCGATGAAACCGATGAATGGAATAAGGTCAAGATTGCCAATGGCAGCGAAGGCTGGTTGCCGAGTGATGCAAGTCTCGCTTATTGAGTAGTTTAGGCGCACTGAAACAAGATTTTTCATAAAAAAACACATTTTTTTTCTCCCAAAGTGTTTTTCTTTGGGAGAATGTTTTATATTTGCAGACTTATTGTATATAATGGAATAATTAAATTGATGTTTAATAAACAGATAGTTAATCAAAATTTCGTGATATGAAAAAAAGATTTTTACCTCTCAGTTTACTTCTGGTAATCATGATGTTAGGTCAGACGATGGCAATCGCTGACAATGGCGGACACTATGTCCCACGTACACAAGGATCGGCTACGGCAGATTCATTCATGAGTGAACTTCGTGCCAATCAGCACACAGGTCTGATTGATCCGGCTTTGATGCTCAAGGCCGCCGCACAATGTGCAACAGCTAAAGGTGCAGAAAATGATCCGCTCTATTGGCTCAGCATGGGCCCGGATAACTTTGGCGGTCAGACAACTGCTATTATTTATGACAACACTCCAAATGCTTACGGAAATCCAAATGGTGTTGTCTATATCGGATCAAAAGGTGGTGGCGTCTATAAGACCTATAACTACGGTATCACATGGCATCAGGTTGGCAACCAAAATCTGATGGTGAGCTGCATGGTGCAAGATCCTGTTTCTCATACTATTTACGTTGGTACCGGTGATTGTGGTGCAGCTGCTTCTTTCAATGGTCTCTCACAGCAGTCATACGATAACAGCTTCATCGGCAGTGGTATTTATAAGATTGAAAATGACCTGATGACGCAAATTCCAAGCACGGCTCCAGCAAATCAAAACGGTGTGTGTGAATGGAGTTTTGTCACCGATATGGTTATTGCCGATGGTAAATTGATTGCTGCAACCGAAAGCGGTTTGAAGTATTCTTCCGATAATGGTAGTACCTGGACACTCGCTAAGGATGCCGATGGTGCTGAACTTTCAGGCAATGCAATGGAAGTGAAAGCTATGGGCAGTGAAATCATGGCAGCAATTGATGGAAACGTTTACATTGGCGGACTCGACGCTATGGTTTGCCATTCAGCTGCAAGTGTTGAATACGATGAACATAACAATATCGTATCTCTTCCAACTTCCGATGGTTTCCTCGATGTCGCAGTTGCTCCATCAAATGATAGCATACTTTATGTATCTTGCATCAATACAAACGGTGCTCATACTAGCATTTATGTTTCCGTCAATAAAGGTGCAACATGGGAAGTCGCTCTTCCAGCCACATCGGCAGAGCAGGGACACAACCTTTATGGAGGTTCAGGCATGAACAATCATGGTCTTGTCGTTTCTCCAAGTAATCCATATTCTGTTTATGTCCTTGGTTACAATCTTTGGGAACTTACAAGAGAAGAAGGCACTACTGGTTACTTTATCACGCACCAGCATTCTGATGGTTCAGCAATTTCCTATGTCTCACCAGCTTATTTGCATGTCGGTCTTCACGCAATGGTGTTCAATCCATATAATAAAAAAGAATGTTATATCGGCACTGATGGTGGCGTTTTCAAAGCTACAAAGGAAGACGGTTTCACCTTCGTGAACTGCAACAGAAACTACGTTACCACTCGTATGTTTGCAGTCGCTTATTCAAATAATGTGAAACGTGTTATGGGTGCAGCTCTTGATCATGGCACTATCATGATTGAAGGTGATGAAGATGTGAACCACGAAACAACTGGTACTTGGGTTTATCCTATTAATGTTTTAGGCGGTTTCAGTGATGGTTATCAACCTGGCACATGCGCTTTTTCGATGATTGATCCTTACAAGATTTTCGTTTCTGCAAAGAATGGTTCTTTCAATCGTTCTGAAACAGGTGGTGCCGACTGGGTTTCAACTAACTTCCTGACCAATATCAATAGCTCTGGTACGCTCAACACTTCTTCTTTCCGTTTCCCATTTGCTTTGGTTGAAAGCTATAGTGATGCTGAAAATCCTGTTGAAGTATGGGCATATAATGAAACCGATAAGCCAATTACTGATAGTGTTCAAGCAATGAGTGTGCTCGATTATCCTTTTTATGCTGCTATTTCCACTCCTCTTGCTGCTGGCGATTCTGTCCTGGTCCATGACCCAATTAGTGCCAAGATGTATCTTGCATTTAAGGATTGCTTCTATTTCACAAGAGATGCTTTGGAGTTTTCTTCCTCACCAACTTGGTATCTCCTTTCCAAGAAAAAGGATTATGGCTTCACCGGTGATCCTTTGAGCATGGCTGTCACCCCTGATGGTGATAAGGTTTTTGTTGGTTTCAAGGATGGTAAGGTTTGCCGTATCGACAATATCAATTCTGTAGTCGATGCTTCCACAGGTTGCCTTGATTCTGTCCAATGCATTGTGACTACTACTTTCTTTGAAGCTTTTGCTAATAATGGTCAATGCGTTACTTCAATCGCTGTCGATCCTCAAAATATAAATAATGTTGTCGTGACATTGGGCAATTATGGTAATGACAACTATGTTTATTATTCAAACAATGCTTTGTCAGATAATCCGACATTTGTTTCAAAGCAAGGCAATCTGCCTAAGATGCCGGTCTATTCTTCAGTAATTGAAATGACAACTGGTAAGGTTATTCTTGGTACGGAACACGGTATCTATATGACTGACAATATTAATAACCCGAATTGGACAATGCAAAATGCAAATATGGGTGATGTGCCGGTTATGGATCTGAAACAACAAATTGTCAAACATGATGATCAAACAGTTAAAACTCTTCATTATGAAGCTGATACTTCTTATTATGTTGATATTGTATATGAGGGAATCCGCAATCAAGGTATGATTTATGCAGCTACCTACGGCAAAGGTCTTTTCCGTTGCGAAAACTTTAGAAAGCAGCAATATCAATCAGTTCCTGAATCAGAAGTTGTTGCTCCTGCTATCAATATGTATCCTAACCCTGTCAGCGATATGGCAAAGGTGAACTTTATGATGAATAGCAAAGGCAATGTCAGCTATGAAGTTTACGACATTTGCGGTCGCCGCGTCATGAGCCAGAATTTAGGCAATTATGCCGATGGCAGCTATGAAGTTAGCGTTGACATGAGTGCGCTTAGCACTGGTGCTTATATTTTCCGCCTCAATCAAGGTGGCAAATCCTCAAGCGTTAAGTTCATTGTTTACTAAATTGGCTAAAATATAGCTTTTATTAAAAGAAGCGGTTGACTTTGGTCAGCCGCTTCTTTAATTTTCTCTAAAATCTAAGGCTTTGTTGAGAAAAATAACCTATAACGATAATAGTTGTTTTTTCGCTTCGCAAAACGCAAAATCGAAGATTACCTCACTTCGTGTCGGTGAAATCTTTTAGATTCGACGTAGTCAATATTCATTTCGACGTAGTCAATTATCGTAAATGAATCATAAATTATTAAATAACTATTCAAAATTAAACTACATTATAAAGGACACGGGATTTCGAGACTGCGAGGCTTCGGGATGCCGGAATGCCTCGTAATCTCGCATTCCCGCGACCTCGATGCCTCGTTTTCAATATGTAAAC
>JAGHSL010000316.1 GCA_018065885.1 Candidatus Limimorpha equi | reverse complement strand
AGGACGACCCTGAATATCTACATCACGAGGTGAAGCTCATGGACACGCGAACGAAAGAGGTCTTTTACGACAAACTCGCCTACATCTATCTTGAAATGCCTAAATTCCGAAAAAGCGTCGGCGAACTAGATACACTTTTCGACAAATGGCTGTTTGCCCTGAAAAACCTGAGCCGGCTGCTTGAACGTCCCGATGTGCTTCAGGAGCAGGTATTCCTGCATCTATTCGAGCAGGCCGAAATTGCCAAGCTCTCTCCCTCTGAACTACACGACTACCGCGAAAGCCAGAAAGACGCTTGGGACATCTACAGCGTGGTGGAATCAGCGGAACACCGTGGCGAAAAAAAAGGCCGTGCTGAAGGTCTTGAAGAAGGCCGTGCCAAAGGAATCGCCGAAAGCCGCTTGGAAATTGCCCGTTCAATGAAGGACAATGGTATAGACACTAACGTTATCGCATCGTGTACAGGCCTTAACCTCGATGAAATCCTTTCTTTATAGAAATCGAATGGCTAACTGCACTTTGCTGCTTCATGATTTATTTGCCAATTTAAAGAATAGTCTTTCGAAAAATCACATTCTTTTCCCCAATGAATAGAAATTATTCTTTCATATTCAATAATAATTGTATTTTTGCCAGATATTTATGTCAATTACAAATCATCAATTAAATACTTTCACAATGAAAAAATTATCACTTTTCGTAATGATGCTGATAACTTTCAGCTTCGCAAAAGCACAACAAGCACCAGGTGAATTCGATTATGATTTCGGCGAATGGGGAATCGTCACCGAAGAACTCAACAACCTTAGCGTATTCCTCACGGGAAAAAGCTCGTTAGTCCTCCAGTCGGATGGCAAATCCGTGGTTTTCACTGAATACAGTGAAGGCGGCCCTGCCGAAATTCTCCTCATGCGTCACAACACCGATGGTTCTATAGATACCTCGTATGGTGAAAACGGTTATGTCCATCTGGCTCCGATAAGCAACAAAAACTATTTCTCTTACGATTCAAAGATTGTTGAAAACGACAACATGCTTCTTTTGGCTTACACCTATGGCAGCGACGGCGGTAACATGTGCCTGCTGAAAGTGGATTCCAACGGCAATCTGATTACCTCTTTCGGCAACAACGGTTATGTGACCTTCAGCAAACAAGCCAACTGGACATTGGTTCCAAGATCATTGGCCATTCAGAATGACGGCAAAATCATTGTCGGCGGCGAATACGGCGAATACGATTACGCTTCCTGCATCATGCGTTTCACGGCAGACGGTCAGCTCGACACCACATTCGGCGACAACGGCATGGTGCTCCATGAATCATTCGATTCCAACGGCTGGCAAGTCATGGCCGTAGGCGAAAGCATTGCTGTCGGTCCAGACGGTCGCATCTACCTCTGCGGATGGGAAGTCACTCCTGACGAAGAATGGGGTTCACCTTACAGCAGCAAAATCATCTGCGTCGACCAAAACGGCGATTTCGTTACAACTTTTGGCAACAATGGCGTTTGGGAATACAGCTTCAGCGAAGTCATCGACTTCATCAACGCTTGCAAAGTCATGGATGACGGCAAGCTGCTGATTGCTGGTGCCGCAGAAACCTATAATGAAATCCAAGGCGAACCAATTTACAGCATATATGTCGCCAGACTGAACCCCGACGGTTCTTTCGACACCACTTTCGGCAACAATGGCTTTACCATGGCCCAGTGCATAGAAAACTCATGCAACTACTGCCACGAAATGGCCGTAGCCGACAATGGCGAAATCTATCTCGCCGGTTATGTTTGGGAAGACCTGAAAGACATGCTCATTGGCGCATTTAACGCCGACGGCACACTGAATACGGATTTCGGCGAAAACGGTTTCGACCACATCACATTCGGCGGCAACAAGACCAGCACCGCTACCGACATCGCCGTTCAGGATGATGGCAAAATCGTTGTCATAGGCCACTACGAACACGAAGACACCTTCGCCGATTACATGCTCGTCCGTCTTCACACCGCTGCCAGCCTCGACGCTGTCGAAGAGAACACCATCGCAAACGGCATCTACACCTATCCTAACCCAGCAGTCAATGAAGTTCGTTTCGTGAACCTCGAAAACGAATGCACCGCCAACGTTTACGATGCCATGGGCCGTCTGGTCATGCGTGAAACCGTTTCCAATGAAAGCGCATTGAACGTTTCACAACTCACTTCAGGCAACTATTTCGTCGAACTGATTGACGGCAGCCAAATCATCAAGACAAGATTTATGAAGTAATTCAATTCACAATACATTGAAACAAAAAAGCCAGCGCAATGCTGGCTTTTTTTGTTTTTATCTGCTGATACATAGCGTGTATTTTTCATCTCAAAAATCACACAATTGATAGTTTTTTTATCTTTGCAAAGCCAAACGAAACGCACATGTACAGCCCTCCTTTTGAAATAACAAACAAAATTCTGAACCTTGTGGCGCAGATTACCGAGCGTGTCGGGGCTTTGACTGCCACGCTACAGCAGCCTTTTCCCACCCCAATGCTTCGAAAAGAAAACAGAATCAAGACTATACAGTCGTCGCTGGCTATTGAAAACAACACGCTCACCATCGAGCAAGTAACCGCTATTGTAGAAGGAAAACATGTGCTTGGCGTTCCCAACGAAATACAAGAGGTGAAAAATGCCATAGATGCCTACAACCTCTTGTTGCAGCTGGATCCTTATAATCAGAAGGACTTGCTGAAAGCCCATAAAGCAATGATGGCAAACCTGATTGATCAAGCCGGATATTTCCGAGGTGGCGGTGTTGGAGTGTTCGATGCCACCCATTGTGTTCACTTGGCACCACCTGCATCAAGGGTGAACGAACTGATGAATGACCTTTTCGAGTGGGTGAAGCATACCAATGTCCATCCATTGGTGAGTAGCAGCGTGTTTCATTACGAGTTTGAGTTCATACATCCATTTGCTGACGGCAATGGAAGAATGGGCCGCATGTGGCAAACCCTTTTGCTGGCACAATGGAATCCACTTTTCTACTGGGTGCCTGTCGAGACCATCGTAAAGGAACATCAGCAGGAATACTATGACGCTATCAACCGATGCGACAATAAAGGCGACAGCACGCTGTTTGTTGAATTCATGTTGCAATGCCTGTCTGAAAGTTTGCAGGATTTAGGTACCGAAAAAGGTACCGAGAAAAGTACCGAGAAACTCATCCGCATCATCCGGGAGAACCCCGACATCACCATTGCCGAAATGTGCAAACTTGTCGGATTGTCCGACAAAGGTGTGCGCAAAAACCTCGACAAACTGAAACAGCAAGGCATACTGCAACGCATCGGCCCTGCCAAAGGCGGCCACTGGAAAGTGAATGAAGCGTAAGGACAACACATCGAACTGGTTGACGGCAGCCAAATCATCAAGACAAGATTCATGAAGTAATTTGATTTACAAGATATTGAAACTGAAAAAAGCCAGCGCATGCTGGCTTTTTTCAGTTTTCCTTTTTTCCCTTTGCTTCCATTGCCAACTGCTTAATCGTATCTAAATATGCCTGTTCGACAGGAGATAATGTCTTTACTTGGTATTTCCGATATTCAACAAGTGCTTTTTCGATTGCTTGTTGGTGACTGACTTTTCCCTTCCCTTCCAACAATTTATTTCCTGTAGCTGAAAGGATTAAATCAAGTTGTCTGATATAATCCTTCATGTACATTGGAACATGGCGCAAAGCTTGCGTTTCAGCGAAATCAAAATAACCGGAAACAATATTGTTCAAAATTTTAAGTTCTTCGGCTGTCAGATAGTTTTTCGCATTTCCAACATCTTCTTTCACAGGAATTGTTCCTTTGAAATTGGTAAGCCCCATGAAATCCTTCTCGGCATCGGCTCTCTCAAAAATTATTTCAGCGGCAGTGTGTCCATGAGCTGCATAATGAAGCTTATTTTGAACAATTTTGAAAAATTCAATAGACAAATCACACTTTGGGTTATAATCAATGCTCGTTGCATAAATATCCAGCACCTGACGATACATTACTTTCTCCGATGATCTAATGTCACGGATACGGTCCAAAAGTTCTTTCCAGTAATTCCCGCCACCAAGTTTTTTCAAACGCTCGTCATCCATCGAAAAGCCCTTGACAATATATTCATGCAAACGCTGTGTGGCCCAAATACGGAATTGCGTTCCCTGCGAAGATTTAACCCTGTAGCCAATTGCAATAATCATATCCAAATTATAGCAATTGACTTCATGCGTCTGGATTTTCCCCTGTATCGCTCCATGCTGAGTGGTTGTTCGGTTTTTCCGAACAACCACTTCAGGCTGCAGTTCCTCTTCTTTAAAAATGTTTCTAATGTGTTCGCTAATAGTAGATTTAGACTTCCCATAAAGAATACATATCTGTTCTTGTGTCAGCCAAACATTTCCTTCTTCAAGCCGGACATCAACTTTTACAGAACCATCATTCGAAGTATAGATTACAATTTCATCGTTCATATTTGTGTTTCTTTCGTTTAGAATAAATCACGCATCTATACCTTTCCTTCATTTCGTTCCATTGAACGACAAAGGATTTATTTCATAAACTCCTTCATGTCCAGATTCAGAATGAAATCAAATTCAGCTTCATGAGCCGGGTCGACACGGGTGAATGCCGTGGCAGCCACGCCTGCAGTCGGGTCGGCCAAGGGGCGCAGTTCCAAGACATCCATCACCGAAGCCGTGAATTTCGCACTATCGAACATCTGCTCTTTTGGCGCTCCGGCAGGACGTTCCAAAACCAGAAAATTGTAAGTGTCGTTTTCCTTGCCCTTCCACATTTCCTCCTTGGTGATGTGGATATTGTTCAGGTAAGCCATAATCGGGTGAATGCCACTGATATGCGTCTGCAATTCGTTCAGGCAGAAACCTGCAAAACGCAAAGGATTGATTTCAATCGGAATGGCTTTTTTGCCATCGTAACGGAACTCAATGTGCATCGGGAAATCGCGCAATCCGATGACCTTGTTGGTCTGGATCAGGAAATCCATGAACGGTTTTTCATACTGGTCGTAAAGTTTGCGGCTTGAGCAGTACAAGCGGTCGCTGGTGTCCGATTCGTTGGCAAAGCGGTGATGGTAGATGTTCCAAATGACCGGCTCGCCTTTTTCATCGAAATAAGCATCAACGGCATATTCTTCACCTTTAATATATTCCTCAATCAGGAAATTCTGTGTTCCGACCACATATTCAGGAAATTGCTCGCCTACTTTCTTGAAATTCAGCTGAATGTCATCGACGGCTGTCTTCCATTCCTCAGCATTATGCACCACGTAAACGCCGGCACTGAGGAAACCGACCGAGGGCTTCAGCACCAAAGGAAATTGCAAGGTGGAAGCATCAATATCGCCCATGTCCTTGATGGCGACTTCGCAGAAGAAGAAATCAGGATACATGTCCTTGCAGATGCGACGGAAAGTGGCCTTGTTTTTCAGCAGTTCGATTTTTTTCTTCAGTTCCTCATCGGGCAGCTTCTCGACAATCCAGCCCAGCGCGTTTTCCGACATCGTGTAAATGCGGTGACGCTTCTGATATTCAGCGATAAACTGCTCATCGTTGTAAAGATTAAGGGCATAGCCATCGGCAACCAGTTTTTCCGACATGGCGTTGCGCAAAACCGGCAGATCGTTTTCAATCGCCGTCTGTATCAGTTTCTCCGAAACGTATGGTTTTTCTAATATCAGCATAGTAATGTCTTTTGAATATTTTTGCAAAGGTAGGCAAAATATCTTTTGGAGGGAAAGCAAAAGATGCCGCCGACAACGCGCACAGTATTCCCGGCATGATTTCCGGATGCCAACGACAGAATACGTTCGTGCCGGACGAACCCAAAAAAAGAGGCGCACAAAATGCGCCTCTCTCCATTTCCTTGGGTTTCTATGGTTATTTATCAAGGTGTTTGCTTTGGTAAATCTTGCACCAAACGGACGGAGTAGCCATCACTGCGTGGCAGACCATTATATGAATGCATAGCGCCACCATTGCCAAAAGTAAATATGGTCGCATTTTCATCAGAATACGCCGTTGAAGTCCAATAACCGGCACCATCATAATACACATTGGCATTACCACTGGCATCAACATTATAACGGTGACCCGCGTCTGGAAGGAATACGGCTCCGGCAGCCTCCATCACAGCCCAATCCTCAGGCGAATAACTATTAGTTAGATAACCACTTCCCTGTCCTGCAACGAATTTTATGCCGTCTGGTTTCACCCAGCTGTCTGGTAGCAAGATGAACCCTGCTATATCTTTTTCTATGTCATAGGTCCATGTAGTAGAATTTTCACTGATAATTCTACCCTTAGCCCAAAGATTGCCTGCATTAGGGCGCAAGTAAATCAGATAATACCACTCTTCTTGACCATTGCCAAGGCAAGTGAGCGTGCGCCAGGTATTTGGGGTATTGCCGCCGTTGCTGATGGCGTTATGCTTGCCCCAGTCGTATTCCGTGCCGGATATGTTATTATCGCCATCACCGTAGTTATAGTTATTCGTGCTCGTCATGTACGGGTACTTGTTGTTGTACCCGCTCGTGCCCCAACAGAACAAGTCAATCCAGCCAGAATAAGTAGCACTTGTAAATCTATTATCGCACTGAACACCGTCTTCAAAAACATTTCCAACTTTCTTATTAATTTGATTGAACAAATCTTGCGCCCCTACAAAGTCGTACTGGTGCTCGGCAAAGCGCCAAGTGTTAGTGCTTGCCTGATACTGCAGGTTGCCGCGTGAGAAACAGACTTGGTCTTTGTTGGCATTGATGGTGAACCTGCCGGGAATTGCGCCTATCGGGAAATTCGGGTTGTGTGTTTCAACGGCAATTGCCGCCATGCTGGCAACCTTTTTCCGTTCAATTAGCATTGTCATCGCAGGAGTTGAGTTGTTCCAGACATTGCCGGCTTTATCTGTCAGCTCAACACTGATGCCGCCAAGGTTTACTCCGGCAGGAATGACGAAATAGAATGTTGTGGCAGCTGTAGCGCTCAATGTCACGCCGTCTGTTCCGCAGTTCATAGTGATGCTATTAGCGCCGGTACGGGAGCCTGCGTCTAATGTAAGCACTGGGTCATTACCACTGTAATCAACCGTGCCTTCGCCCCACAGCTTTACGTTGTTTATAGCGGTAAGCTTAATGCTGGCAACGGTGCAGGTTCCCGTAAGCGGAAGGGCCAGGATGCCGCAGAGGTGCTTGAAAGACAATTGTTCGGTTTCAGATTTTGCAATCATCGGGTTGCAGCCTTTGCCAAACGAATCGTAATTGGAATCGTCTTTGTTCACCTTGACATACGTTTGCGTAGCAGGCAAAGTGACTTTACCCGTTTCAGGATCGTATTTGTCTGCAGGGTAGTAGGCCGTATAGCTAGGCTGAAAGAAACTGTCGTCAACGTCTTGGCTTGACGGCGTGAATTCGACACAGCCATCTTTCTCAACAGCATCAGTTGTGAAATCAAAACATGCTGCTGGCGTAGCACCGTTCACCACCCTGATGGCATCACCGCTATCCCATTTTACAGATGAACCTTCAAGATGGGTCTTGCTGTCGCCGGTCTGGGCTTCCATAGATGCGCGGAAACCTTTGCCGTCGGCATTGGTTCCTTCCTCGTTTTTCTTGCACGACATGGCCATCACAAGCAGTGCAGCCATGCAAATCATTGATAATTTTTTCATTTTTCGAAAGGTTTTTGTCTGATTTTCTAAATTGACTGTTGTTTTTTTTACGGTTGGGGGGTGCCTCCGCCAGTTCCATCCCAATTGAAGGAGCCGCCAGTCGTAATTTCTTCAATGTTGTTGCCCGTAATGGGATCCGAGGCGCAAAGGATTCCTTCGTTGCCCGTTTCAAAGCTCTCCGCCCGGGGAGCCTCGTAGCCTTGGCTTAAATAGCCGAATTTCTTTTTTTCTTTCATTTTTTGTAATTTGTTAATTGTTAATTTGATGATTGCTTATTTGTTTTTCTACTTTTCCTTCCATACAAATAAGCGCCGCCCAAGACTGCCAAAATCAACGTGCCGCTACCGACTGGAGCATATCTGTCTTGCTGTTCTGATTGCTGCGCAACCAAGACGTTTTCTTCCATTTGGGCGCGGTTGCTCTCGGGATTGTCCCCCGCAAGGAACACCTGGGCACGCAGATTGCCCGTCATCAAAGCCATAAAGGCCATTGCAATTAGTACTTTTCTCATTTTTTCTGTTTACTATTTTTGTTTGTATTTACTATGAAGTTGTCAATCAATGCATGCCTACAATCCGAAAGCCTCATACGCATCACTCACGTCCTTGAAGAAGTTATGCTCGAGGCAGCATGAAATGCGCAGCAGTAATTCGGTATTGATGGAACTCTGACGGAAGGTGTAATAAAGGCCAGTGCGTTCCATGCAGAGTTGCTTGGCGAGCCACGAGACGGTGCGTCCCTGCCGCTTCAGTTCAGCACGGATGCGGGCGCCGATGCGAAGCTCTTCTATCGCCAATTTCAGCCTGTCGTTCCTGTCCAGCTGCATGATGTCCAACGGCACCATCGGCTGTATCAATTGCGGATGATTCGGAATAATGCCGCAACCGCTAACAAACTCATTCTCATTCAAAGATTCATGTTTCATTTTGCCATATCTCAATGTATCATCCATTTCTTTCTGTTTTCATAAGGTTATCTTTCTCTACATGCCCAAATTTCATTGATAGTCAAAGGAATGTAACGGAAAAAAGCCGCACGCCAAGGCGCACGACCACCACCGAGCCAACCTTGCGGCGGCTGCATCATTATCAACATCATTAAAACCCGAAAAAACTTGCAACCTATTGATTTTAAAGTACTTAGCGATATATATTATATATAAACTTACTACAACTTGATCATCAACAAGTTGCACAACATTTCGCAAATCCGTAAAAAATCCAATAATACGCATGTCTGGAGTTAATGTTTCGGGCTGCAAAAGTAACAATTATTTTTATAAAATGTATAAAACAGCCCATAATTTCACCAAAAACATGAATAAAATACAAAGAGAATGAATATGGAATCTCAAAGCTTCGGGATTTCGAGATGCCTCGCATTCCCGCGACCTCGATGTCCCGCTTTCAATATGTAAACTAATTCTGCACACTTACTTATTTGTGGCATTTTACAGATCACATAATACGCTCAAAACAGACAGGAAAAAAGAATTTACGAAACGCGACATTTCCGATTCACTAAAAATTCATATCTTTGCAACCCGTATTGGTAAAAGCAAACGCGATATGAAATACGGATTCGACAACGGGAAATACCTCAAAATTCAATCGGAACACATTAAGGAACGCATTGCAAAGTTTGGCGACAAGCTTTATCTGGAGTTTGGCGGCAAGCTCTTCGACGATTTTCATGCCAGCCGCGTCTTGCCAGGCTTTGAGCCTGACAGCAAACTTAAAATGCTGCTGCAACTGAAAGACGATGCAGAAATCATCATTGTCATCAGTGCTTTGGACATTGAGAAAAACAAGGTGCGAGGCGACCTCGGCATCACTTACGATGTGGATGTTTTACGCCTGCGCGATGAATTCATCAATTGTGGCTTGATGGTCGGTTCGGTCGTCATCACGCATTTCAACGGTCAGGCAAGCGCCATCGCTTACCGCGAACGTCTCGAGCGCATGGGCATTGCCGTTTATTACCATTACATTATCGAAGGCTATCCCACCAATGTCAACCTTATCGATTCCGATGAAGGCTTTGGTCGCAACGATTATGTCAAGACCACACGCCCGCTTGTCGTGGTCACGGCACCGGGACCTGGCAGCGGAAAGATGGCCGTGTGCCTCAGTCAGTTATACAATGAAAGCCGTCACGGTGTCAAGGCCGGTTATGCCAAATTCGAGACTTTCCCGATTTGGAATCTGCCGCTGAAGCACCCTGTCAATGTGGCTTACGAAGCCGCCACCGCCGACCTCAATGACATGAATATGATTGACCCGTTCCATCTTGAAGCCTACGGCAAAACCGCCGTCAACTACAACCGCGACATTGAGATTTTCCCCGTACTCAACGCGATTTTTGAAGGCATTTACGGTGAAAACCCTTACAAATCGCCTACCGACATGGGCGTGAACATGGTTGGCAACTGCATCAGTGATGACGAAGTGTGCTGCGAAGCCTCGAAGCAGGAAATCATCCGCCGCTATTACGCCGCATTGTGCGATTTTGCCTCAGGCAAATCAAGCGACAACGAAGTGAACAAAATCGCCCTGCTGATGAAGCAGGCCAAAATTACCACCGCCGACCGCCGCACCACGACAGCCGCAAAGAACAGGAAAGAGCAGACAGGCGTAGCCTCAGCCGCCATCGAACTGGCCGACGGCACCATCATCACGGCAAAGACATCGCCGCTGTTGGGACCGAGTGCTGCACTCATCCTGAATGCCACAAAACATTTGGCCGGCATCGACCACGACGTAAAACTCATCCCGCAGGAAATGATTGAACCAATCCAGAAAACCAAGGTCAATCTTTTGCACGGACACAATCCACGCCTCCACACCGACGAAGTGCTGGTTGCCTTGTCAATCCTAAGTCCCAACGACGAAAACTGCCGGAAAGCATTGGCATGTCTGCCGCAATTCAACGGCTGCCAGGTTCACGCAACAGTAATGCTAAGCGAAGTCGACCGCAAGATTTTCAAGAAATTAGGCATCGGCCTGACCTGCGAGCCTGTCATTAAAAAATAGTGGAACGGCAAAGCCAACATAGCAACATCCTCACCTTTATCAGCATCCTGCTGATTGGTGTGGTGCTGTTTGCCCTCAATCTGCTGTTGGGATCCGTTTCCATTCCTATTCAGGATTTTTGTCAGGCGGTATTTCACGGCGAGGATAACACATACCGTTCCATCATTATGGAATACCGTATGCCACAGGCCATTACGGCACTTTTGGCTGGCATTGGTTTATCCGTCTCCGGCCTACTGATGCAGACCTTGTTCCGCAATCCGCTGGCCGATCCTTCCATTTTGGGCATCAGCAGCGGGGCAAGTTTGGGTGTGGCCTTGGTCGTGCTTTTAGCAGGCAGTTTCAGCGGTATCGCACTCAGTCAAAGCGCGTTATGGTCGACAATAGGCATTTCGCTTGCCGCTTTTGTCGGGGCCTTTCTGGTCTTGTTGCTCATTTTGGCTCTCAGTGCAAAGTTGCGTAATATGGTCAGCCTGATTCTAGTCGGCATCATGATTGCCTACATTGCAGGTTCCATCACCGATGTGCTGAAGTTCTTCAGTCAAAAAGAAGACGTCCATGCCTTTGTCATCTGGGGCTTGGGAAGCTTTTCGTCCGTCAGCAAAGCGCAGTTGCCTTTCCTGAGCATCACCGTCATTGTCGGCGCAATTTTGGCTTTTCTCTTATCCAAAAACCTCAACCTAATGCTTTTAGGCGAGCGTTATGCCGAGAACTTAGGCGTCAACATCAAGCGTTGCAGCATGATGACCATTCTGGTTTCAGGATTTCTCACGGCCATCATCACGGCCTTCTGCGGCCCAATCGCCTTCTTAGGTTTGGCGGTTCCGCATCTGGCGCGTTTCCTTTTCAAGAGCAGTAACCATTTCGTCCTGATTCCTGCAACAGCTTTGATTGGCATGGACTTAGCCCTATTCTGTAACCTTATTTCGCGTCTGCCTGGTTTCGACGGCAGTCTGCCCATCAACTCAGTCACGGCCTTGATTGGCGCACCCATCGTGCTTTGGGTGATTTTCAGCAGACAGAAAGTTTCAAAATGATTGCTTCCCGATTTTTTGAAGCACTACTCGCCCAAGCGTATCATACTCCTGTCTTCTTCCTCTTTCTTGGCTTTCGCCGCACCCGGCTTGAAGGAATTGAAATTATAAGTGATTCCTAACCAGAATATTTGCGTCTTGCCTTTGCTATTGTTGACCAGATTGTAAATGGCGTTATCGGAGAAGATATCCCAACGACGCGTGTTGAAGACATCGGTGAACATGGCCGTCACAAAGAGTTTTTCCTTGACCAAGACCTGCTTCACACCGACATTGGCATAATAAATGGGCTGGGTCTGGAATTGCGGGAAATATTGTGGCGTAATGTAATAGAACTGAATCTGCAAATCGGTGTCTTTCAATGGCTTGACATTCACAGAACCATTGAAACTGTTCACCCAACCCTGATTGTTGATGTCGGCATTTTCAAACGTGCCGCTCGTCTTCGTGTAATACACATTGTTGTTCAAATCGACGGAAAGCCATTGGGCAGGTTTCAGACGCAGCAGCAATTCACGGCCGGGCTTTCGGTCGGAATCGCCATTGATATAAGTCAGAATCAATGTGTTACCATTCATCAAGGCGACTTGCGAAATGTAGTTCTGAATGTAATTCAAATAGGCGTTTGCATTGACATTGACATATTTTGAGACCAAAGAATAACCCAAATCCACCTTGTTGGAAGTCTCCGGCAAAAGGTTGATATTGCCCGTTTCGTAGGTCTGATTGTCAATCAAATTGATGTATGGGTTGAGTTGCGGATATGTCGGGCGCGTGATTCTTCTCGAAAATCCCAACGAAAGCGACTGTTTTTCAGATATTTGATAATTTAAGAAAAGATTAGGCGAAAGAAAAGCATTGCGATTCAAGGTGTCCAATTGCTGCTTGTCGCTGTGCAAGGTCGTCACGCTGTATTCGAAGCGCAACCCTGTCTTAAACGACAGTTTTTCAGTCAGTTTGGAAGAATACATTGCGTAGGCGGCAGGAATGTATTCGCGATGGCGCAAATCGTTGCTGAAGTACTGGGAATAAACCCACACATTATCAATCGTGTCGTACTCATAAAACTTGTGATTGATCTTGTTTTGGCGCACCATCATCTTCACGCCCGTCTGCATTTTTCCGTTGCCAACTTTCTGCATATAATCGGCTTGCAAGGCAGTAATGAAAGGACTGCCACCCGAAACGGACTTCTGCACAAGTTGCTCATTTTCATAATAGAATGAAGGTCTGTCCCCTTTGATTTTTGAAACCGATGCCAGCACACTCATTTCACTTTTTTCAGGAATGAAAACATGTTTGTAGGCCAACGAACCTTCAAACATCACGCGGTTGAAGCTGATGTCTGTGGTGCGATACAGCAAGGGCGAAAAAGCATAATGGTTCTCAAAATTCTGGACATTGTTCAGTCGTGGCAGCATCAGTTTGGCATCCAAAGTGAAAATATTCTTCTTCGATGCGCGATAGACGGCAT
>JAGHSL010000405.1 GCA_018065885.1 Candidatus Limimorpha equi | reverse complement strand
GTCTGCTTTTATTGTTCACCCAATGTTGCCGCATGATTGCTCTTGTAGGCATCAGAACGCATTTTGAAAGGGATTTGAGCAAAGAGGAACAGCAAAAAGTGGTTTGGACTTCCGAAAACACCTCAATTTGCAGCCTTGAGAACGATAGCTTGGTGTACGCAATTAGCGGAGAGCAACTGAAAAAATGCATCTCACAATACGACAAAGTGCTTGTCTACTATTGGGATGCGCATTGCTCGGCCGATGCTTGTCATCCTCTGAGCGCGGTGCAATATTTTTGCGACGAGCAAGGCATTGAATTTTTCACAGTTGCGGAATTTTACATGGATTGCTTTTCCCAAATCGGAAGCCTGAAATCACACCCTTTGCTGGTTGCCAACGAACGCTACTACGGCACCGACAAATGCCGCAAACTCTATGAACTGTTTCTCACCGACCTCATCGGGAAGGAAAACTATGAGAAAAACAAGGAAATCAGCTGGTTCCGTTATCTTTATTTCGAGCATGGCGATTTCGTGAAATTTGTCCGCGACCCGTTTTCGGAATGACAGCCTGTTTTTCAAACAGGCCTAAACGAAAAAAATATCAGAAAAGGCTTGCGTGGTAACATAGAAAGCAAATTATCACCAAGATTACCTCACTGCGTGTCGGTGAAATCCTTTGGATTCGACGTAATCAATATTCATTTTCTTTTCTTCTGCTGCCCCACACTGCACTGCGTTTGTATGGGGCTACCGAAATCAGACCTCTTCGAGGTCATGTGGTGTGCGCCAGCCAATCAGCGGAATTGATGCGTTTTTTTTAGAAACGAATCATTCACAAATCTTGAAACAAATCTATTTTTGCTGCGTTTCTTATAGTTTCATGTCGACACCTAATCGGACGCCCAGCAAGCAGTCACCGGCAAGCCGTTGCTTGCCATCCGAAAGGAACGATTTGTTGGGCGATTAGCACGGCGGCTTGCCGTCAGCATTGTCCGGCACGGAAGCAAAGATTTATGATTGATTTGTAATTGATTTGTTTCCCAAAAACATCTTGCGCCAGCCAATCTGCGGAAGCCAGCGGCATCTGCGGGAGAAAAAAATCCTCATGTGTAATCCGGTTTTACATCTCTCCTCCACCGCCACTCGTGTCTTCGCTGCCTTGTTTAGCAGCTCTTTCAAGTTCCATCTTGCCGAAGCGGAAGGTCAAGCCAACGCTAATGCAGCGCATGTCGAACTTGTTGTCGCTCGTTGAATGGATATAAGGGCTTTCGTTGGTCTGTCCCCAAGAAGCTGAATTGAGCAAATCCTGGGCATTGACAAAGATTGACATCTTCCTGTCGAAGAAATCGGCACGCAAGCCGCAGTCGACGCCATAGCGGGCTTTGCGGGTGGAATAAAGTCCTTGTGTAGGCGAATTGTAACGCGCCGAAGCATGAATTTCGAGTTTGTTCCAAAGTTTCGTCCAGAAATTCAGGCGGAAACTATAGGACCACATGTCGGAATGAACCTCGTGATGCTTGTTCAGCAAGTCATAATAATCGGTGTTGATGGTCGAATTGTAGACATTGGCATAGAAGCGCAAGTTCAGCATGGCATTCGGGCGGTACATCATGTTAAATTCGGCACCGGCATTGGACGACTTGCCCACATTGACAGGATAGTTGAAAGGCACTTCGTAGTCGTACAAAGGAAGATAGGTTTGCGTAACGGTTATCTGATTGATTTCGTTTGACTTGCCACGATAATAACCCGACAAGCCAATGGAACCGAAACTATTCCAGTATTTGGTCCAGCCCACCTCAAACGAATTGGTGAAAACCGAATTCAGCTCAGGATTGCCTTGGCTGAACGATTCTTCATAAAATTCATAGAATCGGCTCAGTTGGGAAGCAGAAGGGTTGGATATGCGGCGCGTGTAGTTCAACTTGAAGTTGTGCATCGACTTGGTACGATAGGAAAGGTGCATCGACGGACGCACATTAAAGAAATGCTTGGTGAAATCCTGCACATCTTGGTTGGTTTCGCTGTATTTGATGCCCGTCATTTCGTGGCAGAAACGGATGCCCGGCTTCACCGTGAACCCGCCAAACTTATGCTGCAAAGTGATGAAAGCCTCGTTTTCCCATTCGTAAGACCTTGTATTATAGGTGCGCCACGCATCGTTGACATATTCGCCATCCGACAAAGTGTCGTAAGTGACATGCGACCTTTCAGGGTCGTATGACGAAGAATAACCGACTGAAATCTCACCGTCTTTTGAATACGGACGGTTGTAGATCACTTCACCTTCGACGCCAGTATTCGATGAACCGTTTTTCGAATGGATGCCACGCAGCCTTTCAAACGGAGAGATGTACAATCTGTCCGTTTCATCCTTGCCGTTAAAGCCAAAAGTATTGCCATTCACGCTGACCGAAAGATTATGTCCTTCATTATCAAACTTATGCTGATAATACAAGCCACCCATTGCAAATATGTGAGAATTTCTTGAAGTGCCGGTTTCTTCATATTCGTAAAGACCCGGATTATCGACAAATTCATTGCGGAATGAAATGCTTCTCGAATCGTCGGAGGAAAGCGAAGGGAAACAATTGCCCCAGAATGACAACTCATTCATGCTGTCGATTTCGTAAGTAATGTTCAAAAATGCACCGCCGCTATAATGCCTTGAAGTGCTGTTGGCCGAGTCAACCTTATGGCTGATGGTATCCCAAGCATCGCCATTGGGCTGTCCAATCCACTGGTCACTATTGAAAAATGAGTTGTTTTTCGAATAATTGAAATTGGCGTAGGCATTGATGGTGAGTTTCTCGTTTTGCCAGACATACGACAGCCACGGACTCACAAATGGTTTTGTGGAAGCGTTCACGCCAAAGCTGAAGAACTCGTTTTTCTGCACTTTCGCGTTGGTCACGATGTTGATGATGCCGTCGGCCTTTGAGCCGTAACGTGCCGAAGGATTGGTGATGACTTCCACCCTGTCGATGCTGTTGGCGGGCAAGGTTTGGAGATAGGTCTTCAGGTTTTCCTCGTTCATGTGCGAAGGCTTGTCATTAATCCAGACCTCCACGCTCGAAGTGCCGCGCAAGGTCACGTTGCCTTCCACATCCACCTCGACGCCAGGGGCATTCTGCAAGGCATCGGAAGCCGTACCTGTCTGAATGCTTGGGTCTTCGGCCACATTATACATCGACTTTTCGCCCTCGACGGCAAAAAGCGGACGTTTTTCCGAAATCACCACTTCGCTCAGTCGGGTGGCGCCTTCCTGCATTTTCAGCTTGCCCAAATTGACATTGCCGTTCACATCGAGCACTTGTTCGTAAGTCTGATAACCGATGGCGGAAACCTTCAGGTCGTAACTGCCAATGGGAACACCTTGAAGGGCAAACACGCCTTTGTCGTCGGAAGCCGAGCCGCTCACGAAAACGCTGTCAGTCTGACGGAAAAGACCCACATTGACGAAAGGAATGCCCTTACCGCTTTTTTCATCGACAATAGTGC
>JAGHSL010000009.1 GCA_018065885.1 Candidatus Limimorpha equi | reverse complement strand
AAGGCATTGTTGAATGCCCATTCGTCATTGTCGATGGCAACGGTCTTTGCCGCACCCAGTTTTTTAGCCAAGATAGCCAGAACCGCCGTGCCGCTTCCCATGTCAAGCACCTCTTTATCAACGAAATCTGTTTCCAGCATCAAGGAAATGATTTGCGAAGTGGTTTCGTGATTGGCCGTACCAAACGACATTTTCGGTTCGATGACCAAATCAAATTCAAAGTTCGGATCGGCCTCATGGAAAGGTGCCCTCACGCGGCAACGCTCGTTGACCACCACCGGCTGATACGATGCCTCCCAGACCTCGTTCCAGTCCTTATCAGGCATTTCCTCGACATTCAAAAGCGCAATATCGCTGAAAGCCTCAAGGCCAAGCAACTCATTGACAGCCTCATCATCGCGGAAATCGCCCTGGCAATAAGCCTTCAAGCCCGTGACGTCATCCATGAAGGAATCGAAGCCCAAATCGCCTAACAGCGTCGTCAGCATATCGTGCTGGATGTCGGAACTCGGCTGCGTGAAAGTGTATTCGAATGTCTTCATTCCTTGCCGATTTGTGAAGCCTGAACGCAAATTGAAACGAAATCATCAGCCTTGAGCGAAGCACCGCCGATGAGACCGCCATCGACATCAGGCTGTGAGAACAACTCCGTGGCATTCTTTGCGTTACAGCTTCCACCGTAAAGGATGCGGATGTCATCAGCTGCTGCCTGGTCATAGTGTTCCTTCACGAGGCCACGGATGAAAGCGTGCATTTCCTGAGCCTGTTCAGGCGTGGCAGTCTTGCCCGTTCCAATTGCCCAAACCGGTTCGTAAGCAATGATGGTATCGTAAATGGCATCGCCATCCAAATGGAAGAGACCTTTTTCCAACTGTTCGCGCACCACGTCGAAATGGCGGCCAGCTTCACGTTCTTCCAAAACTTCGCCTACGCAAAAAATGGGCGACATATTGTTTTCAATCAAGCGATTGACCTTTTCGGCGAGCATTTCATTGCTTTCGGCGAAATATTTTCTTCTCTCGCTGTGACCGACAATGCAATAGTCCACATCAATGGATTTCAGCACTTTAGCCGACACTTCGCCCGTATAGGCGCCCTTTTCGTAAGCGCTGCAATTCTGAGCGCCGACATTGAACTGCTGTTCCTCATATTCCATATCGGTCAGCATTTCCAAATATGGGAAAGGCGGGCAAATGATGACCTCGCAATCCAATTCTTCCTGTTCTTCAAGGCGGTCCAAAATACCGTCGACCAATTCTTCAGCCTCACTAAAAGTGAGGTTCATTTTCCAGTTTCCTGCTACGATTTTACTACGCATAATATTCAGATTTAAGATTTATGATTCAATATTTAAAGATTTAAAATTCAAAGATTTAAAAATTTCCCATCACCCAATCCTCACTCTCGGATCAATGATTCCATAAATGATGTCGACAACGATGTTCACGATAATCAGCATGGTGGCAATGAGCAGCACGGCACCCATGATGACAGGAAAATCGTATTTATCCAAAGCATCAACGACGACCACGCCAATGCCTTTCCAGTCGAAGACATACTCCACAAAAACGGCACCTGCCAAAAGCGAGGCAAACCAACCCGAAATGGCCGTCACGACAGGGTTCAGCGCATTGCGCAAGGCATGGACACAGATGACGCGCCAAGGTTTCAGGCCTTTGGCCTTTGCCGTGCGCACATAATCCATCGACATGGCTTCAAGCAGCGAAGTGCGCGTTAACTCTGTGACGACAGCCAACGGACGCATACCCAAAGTCAAGGCGGGCAAGATGAGGTTGGCAAGAGTCAGATACTCTCCCCGACCGTATTCGTCGACGGTGTAAAGGCTGCCCGTCATGCTCAGACCTGTAACATCTTCAAGCAAAAAGCCGAAAACCCAAGCCATCAGGATAGCGGCAAAAAACGATGGCAACGACATGCCAATTGTCGTGATGAAAAGCGTCAGTTTATTCCAGAACGGCGTATTGACGACAGCCGCCAAAATGCCAATCAACAGACCCAAAATCAAGGCGATGGAAATGGAGACCGCCGCCAAAAGCAAAGTGTTCGGGAAAGCCTCGCCCAAGACATCGGAAACAGGCCGCTTGCTTTGGTACGACATACGCAAATACGGCGCTTTCAGCACAATGGCCGTTGTGCCAATGGTAGCAATGCGGGCATATTTTCCAATCTTATCCAATTTTTGCGTGCCTTGCGACACATCGTAAAACGAAATAGGAGCCAAATCATTCAGATAATCAACATACTGTTTTCCAAGGCTTTGATTCAGTCCCAATTCCTCACGAATGGCATCAACCGATTCCTTGTCGGCCCTTTGGCCAAGCATCATTTGCGCAGGGTCGCCCGGCAAGATGTTGAACAGGAAAAACACCAAGGTCGCGACACCCCAAAGCACCGCGATTCCGTAAAGCAGTTTTCTTGTTATGTAGGCTGACATTGTTGTTTAATTGTTGATTGTTTATTTAACTACGTTGAATCTTCGATTTGTTTATTTGTTTTCGCTCGTTGAGTTTTTTTAGGCCGTCATTTCCGCGCAGGCGGAAATCTCATTATGGTAAACGGAATATTTGACTTTTATACTTTTTGAACGACTTTGAACTTTCATTAAAATCCGCCTTGATAATAAGCTCTCGTAATATAATAGGAAGGCTCATAATAGGCGCTACTATTGTAATTATCAATGATTTCGCACAATGGGTCGTTGTAGACTCTCAACACGGCATCGGCGAGGTTTTCATCATCCTTCAATGTGGATCGTATCAACCGCGAATAGACTTTTCCCATCTGCAAATCGGTTGGAATTTTCGTCACCAAATTTGCATCAACATCGGTCACATCAACATTTCCATTGGCAAGAGAATAATCCACAATCCATTGATTTGCAACGGCATCTGGATTTTCGGCATGTTGCACGTTTGCAAGTGAAAGCCTTTCCTCAATCTCTCGTTTGCCCATAGTATTCACCACATATTTATTCGGCTGCTTCACCAAGCGCGCAACACGTTCCACCATATAACAAACGAAATACAAGTCGTTGGCTGTTATTTCTTCCTCAGGGAAAAACACGTTTTTCATACTTCGTAACTCCTTTTAAATCTAATGGTTTTCAAAGCTTTATCGGAACAAAAGACAATTTGATGAGTCGGGTATCTGAATTTCACCAACACCCAAAATGCTTCCCTCGAAATGTTATTGTCTAAAAAATCCTCAATATAATCCCAAATCGTATCATCCGCCATTGGACCTTCAACCAAATCGTAATCGTGTGATTTCCCATTTCGGCAAGCCACCACAAAATCGAGCCATTCATCATTCATCTCCTTGAAAACGAGTTTCTTCAAATCTTCGGATTCGTCAAAAACATATTCATTAACAACATGTTCCGGATGCTTTGTCAAAGCCCAACGAATGGCCTGTTTTTCCAATTCCGTGCAATAAAAGCCGAAACCGAAATCCTTATAAAACCCTGCAATCTTGATTTCAGGATGTTCGACGCTTACATTACTTCCGTGATATATCAGTCTGCTCATTTTCAAATAATTAAACAACCATTAAAATCAAACTTCAATTTAGATTTCGAGGCTGCGAGACTGCGGGATTTCGAGATGTCTCGTATTCTCGCGACCTCGATGCCTCGTTTTCAATATATAAACTAATTTTCCTCACCTACTTATTATTATTCAAACATCTTCTCCA
>JAGHSL010000019.1 GCA_018065885.1 Candidatus Limimorpha equi | reverse complement strand
AAGAGTCTTGCACGCCACGCATTTGGTTCATTTTCGACAGGAAAACGGTGTCTCTTTGCAATTGCTTGAACATGGGCAGCATTTTGTGACAAATGGCTTGTGCTTCGACGCATTTGTCGTTTTCGATGCATTCGCTTAATGCGACCAAATCGTCAGCAGTGGAGTTGACGAACACTTTTAGGATGCTTTCGATGGCTTCGTTGTCGTTGCCCATCATGGCCGAAAATTCGGGAAAGTCTTCCGCAAAATCGTTTTGGGTTTCCGCGTTTCCGTTTGTCTCTTCATGGATTTCGGCTTGCCCGAAAATGTTCTCCAGATCGCTGAGATTGAATGGCTTCATCAGGAAACCATCGAAACCTTCTTCTTGTGCTATGGTCTGAGTATACTCGGAACGGGCGGTCATTAACAGGACCGGTTTCGTCGCGTCTTTATCTTTAAAGTAATGAAGAATGTCGTTGCCCGTCACGGCACCCATTTCGCGGTCGGTGAGGATGAAGTCGAAAGGCGAAACATCTTCAAGGGCGGCTTCGACATCGGCTTTCGAGCGGCAGGGGATAGCTTTGTGGCCGAGGCGCCGCAGCATGTTGTCGGTTACGGAAAGCAACGTGTCGTCGTCATCGATAATCAGAATGTTTTTTGATGAGCAAGCTGCAACTGGTTCGTTTTGAGGTTCTTCCTGCAATTCGTATTCCACGGGTATTCTTACGGTGAAATGCGTGCCTTCACCGATTTCCGATTCCACATGAATGTCGCCTTCGAGCAGGTCGACGAGACCTTTCACCACCGAGAGACCGTAACCGCTGCCTTCGGCAAGCGTGTTGTAGGTGTCGATGCGCACAAAAGGCGTGAAAATTTCGTTGATTTTGTCAGCTGGAATACCGACGCCTGTATCGGTGATGTGGAAAACGATGTGACTGTTCTCGAAACTCACCTCGAAATCGACATTGCCTTCCAAGGTATATTTGATGCTGTTTGAAATCAGGTTGCTTGCTATTTGCCTGATTTTCAATCCGTCGGAAATGGCGATAAGGTTGTCTTTTACGGAAGTGGAGTAGTGGAAAGTCAGATTCTTTTTCTGCGCGATAGGTTCAAACATGGTGGCAACTTCGCCACACAAACGGTTGATGTTGAACGGATTTTTCTCCACTTTCAGCTTTCCTTGTTCGAGGCTTGAGAAATCCAGAAGATTGGTGAGCAGGTTGAGAATGTGGTCGGCTGACTGCTGTATGGAACTGATTTCCTTTTCGTTACCTTCGGAATTCATAAGCTCGACATTGCCCATGATGGAGGTCAAAGGCGTCTTGATGTCGTGCGAGACGGAAAGCAACAGCTTGTGGCGGCTTTCCATGATTTCTTCGGTCTTTTTCTTGGCTTCTTCGGCGGCGCGACGGGCACGGTAGGCTTTGTTTACATCGCTGAGAATCAATGCGACAAAGATGATAATGAGAATCATGACCACGGTGCCGATGATGAGCGACAGCCTTGTGTTTTTCTCAATGATGACTTCGCTTTCCTCGATTTCCTTGACAGATGTGTCGAGAATGTCTTGGTTGAGGTTGAGCAGCAAGGTGGAAATCTGTTCCGAAAGCCGATTGTCGTCGCGAATAAGCTCATTGGTCTTGGCCTCAAATTCCTTCACCTTGGCCTGATATTCGCTTTTCGCCTTGACCGACAGCGTTTTAATGTCGTTAATCAGGGCTTGCGAAGTGGTGTCGGCTTTTTGCTGCGGCAAGGTGTCGACGCGTTGCGTGGTGATTTGCACAATGCTGTCTTCGTCGGAAGGATTGAACACATTTCCAACACGTTGCCAGAATCCTTTCCGCTCTTTGGATTTGTGTATAATGGTGTCTTTTGTCACGGTGGTGACGTAAATGGGTTCGGGTGCCGGTGGCGGTGTGTATCCGCTGATGGCATTGTCGATTTCGGCTAACGGGTCGAAATAATAGAACTGCCGCGAAAGCACATAACTGATTTGGCCTTTGCGCTGAATCAGGTTCTGAATGTCGGCCAAACGTTGTGCGTTTTCTTCGCTTGGGTCGTTTTCAATCAGCGAGTCGCAAATGCATTTTATGGTTTGCGTGTGCGTGCGGAACTGCCTCAGATACTTCGAGTTATCGGAAAACGCATAAAGGTTGGCCGCCGATTGCGCTTGGTGAACGGATTGGGTCAGTTCGCTGGTTAAGGCGAGCGCACGGTTCTGCTTGTCGATGTTGAGCCGCTGGTTCATGATTGAATTGCGCAGGCCATAGACATACGACAGAATGAAGCAGCAGGCAGCAACGATGAAGATGTTGGCAATGACCACTTTCCAGCTTGTCCGCCGCTCGTAAATCCGTTTTTTGTTTTTCTGTTCCGACATAATGCCGCAAAAGTACGGAAATTTCCTATTTTTGCGCAAAATTTAATGCAAATGCAAATCTATGTCAACGAGGTCGAAATGACCATTTTCGATGGTGCGCGTGTGATTGATGCCGCCAATCGTTTCATCAACGAATTCGAACTTTACGAAAAACTGCGCCGTCTCTCGGTGCGCGATGCTTACGGTAACAAACTTAGCCTTGATGGTGAACTCCACGAAGGCAGCAAGATTTTCTTGGACTGATGGTTGTTGATATGCCTGGCTCGTTGAGCTTGCCGAAACGATTTTTTTCTTGAAATTCAATTTATTATAAATAACGCCTAATCATGAAACGTCATTTCCTGTTTTTCCTTTGCATAGCATTATTGTGCTCATGTCAAGGAAACCATAACGATGGCAATGCCAAATCTGATTTCAAATCGGATTCAAACCTTGAAAAAGAGATTGTCATACTGAGTGTCAACGATATGCACTCGAGCATCGACATGTTTCCGCAATTTGCGGCTATGGTCGACAGTTTGCGCAATGTTTATCCCGACATGCTGCTGTTTTCGGCTGGCGACAACCGTACGGGCAATCCGGTCAACGACCAGTACAATCCCGTGAATCACCCGATGATTGCATTAATGAATAAGGTGTGTTTCGATTTGTCGGCGGTTGGCAATCACGAGTGGGATGCCGGAACCGATAATTTGCGGCAAAACATTGAACAGGCCAGTTTTCCTTTCGTTTGTGCCAACGTGACACAAAAAGATGACCTAAATCTGGATATTAAGCCATACGTTATGCTTGAAAATCAAGGCATAAAGATTGCTGTCGTCGGTATGATTGAGGTGCGTCATGATGGCATTCCGGGTGCGCATCCTTCCAATCTGACTCAGGTCAGCTTCAGGAAAGCAATTGATGCAATACCTGAATATCAGCATCTTCGCGAACAGTGTGATGTGATGATTCTTTTGTCGCACCTCGGTTTTGAGGACGATGTGGAATTAGCCCAGGCCAATCCATATCTGGATGTGATTTTGGGCGGTCATTCTCACACTTTGGTTGAATTTCCGACCGAGCATAACGGCGTTTTGGTCACACAAGCTGGCTCTCATCTGGAATACGCAACCTTGACCAAAATTAAGGTGAAAGATTGCAAAGTCATTGAAAAGAATGCCGTTACGCTTGATGTCAAGGCTTTTCGGAAAATCAATAATGAAGTCAAGACCATGGTTGATGAATTCAACGATTCGCCGACCTTGAACGAAGCCATTGGAACGGCTTTGACGAAATTCGAGAATCCGGAAGAACTCGGCTGTTTCATGACCGATGCCATCCGTGAGATTTCGGGTGCCGATTTCGCTTTCCAAAACACGGGCGGCGTGCGCGTCAACTATCTGAAAAAGGGACCGATTACGGTTAAGGACAT
>JAGHSL010000136.1 GCA_018065885.1 Candidatus Limimorpha equi | reverse complement strand
TTTATAATTGTTCTTGAATCTGTGATTTTATCTCATACAAAGCGAGTTCCTGTTCCGAAAACGGCTTGTTGGCATCATATTCCTCAATCGTGTAATAGTCATAAAACGGCTCAATCGGTTTTGTGCGTGAATTGAAAAAACTGATGATCAGGAACAAAAGCGCGATCGCGCAAGCCGCCGACAAAGACGAAATAATGGCAATGTGAATGGCTCTGTCTTTTGAAACCATTTCCTTTTTTATGCCGAATGGCGGAATCTCAACATCGGCAGGAACCGATTTTTCCAACGATTGCTTCACCTTTTCGGAAAGCGCACGCTGCTCATCAACTTTCCGCCTGCACGAAGCACAATCTGCAAGGTGCGATTCGATGACCTGACTTTCCTTTTCCGCCAATTCGCCATCAATGTATTTCTGTATCAATATGTTACCCAAATGTTTCATTGCAATTGCTTTTTAATCTTTTCCATGATTCTCGACAGGGTCTTCCCTACCGAATTGAATTTCTTTCCCGTGATTTCAGCGATTTCCTTATAGGAATAACCCTCGCTGTAAAGCACAATCATTGTCTTTTCTTTTTCACCAAGATGCTCCACAACATTCAGGATTTCAGACACATCGTTTTGATTTTCAACAATATTTGCAAAACTATTTTCATCCGTCTGCATGTTTTCCATAACAATGAGTCTTGCGTTTTTCCGCCTGTAGTCCACACCTTTATTAATAGTGCTTCTGACTAACCATTTTTCCACCTCGTTGATGGATTTTTTGCCTTGCTGCGCATAATAATATGCGGTGAAGACATCCTGCACGACATCCTTGGCACCCTCAGAATCCTGCAATAGTTTTGCAGCAATCCTGAACAGTTTCGGGTAAAAGTTTCGATATGTCTTTTCAAATTCGGATTCCATCTTGGAAGTTTTTACACCTATAAGACGTTTGAGAAGGCCGTTTTGTGACACAAAAGTAAAATTTTTCTCAAATTTTCACCATTCGACCAGCTCAACAAATGACCTTCATCCTCTTCTTTTTTATTTTGGGCAAAGACTATGAAATAAAACCTTACTTTTGCACCCATGAAAGAAGTGCTTCACACAGAAAACCTGAGCATAGGCTACAAAGGAAAACCATTGTTGCCCGACATTAATGTGAGCCTTAATGAAGGCGACATCGTGGCCTTAGCCGGGCCAAACGGCGCTGGCAAAACAACGCTGTTCAAGACTTTGTGCGGCAGCATTAAACCTGTTAGGGGGCGTATCACGCTCTTTGGAAAAGACCTTAATGAGTACGCTGCCACGGAGCATGCCTCATTGTTCAGTTTAGTACTCACCGAGAAGCCCGACGACCTCTTTCTGAAGGTTGCAGACATTGTTGCAGCAGGGCGTTATCCCCAACTTGGGCTTATGGCGCGACTCGGCGAAACGGATAAAAGAATAATTAAAGAAGCACTTCAAACCGTAGGAATCAAGCATCTGATTGATAGGAATTTCATATCACTCAGCGATGGCGAAAAACAGAAGGTGATGATAGCCAAATCCATTGTGCAAGACACGCCACTCATTTTCATGGACGAGCCAGCCGCCTTCCTCGATTACCCAAGCAAATTAGAACTCATCAATCTGATGGTAAAATTGTCGCGCGAACATAAAAAGACCATACTTTTCAGTTCGCACGACTTGGATTTATTGTTGCGATATTGCGACAAAATGTGGATTGTCGGACACGATATGCCACTAAAAGAAGGAACACCGAAACAGCTTGTTGAACAAGGACTTATCGACGCTTACTTCAAGCCGATTATCGCCAAGAATGAATTCCCTTTCATGTAAGTTTGCTTCATGCGACTTTTTGCGTGGATATGTTAAGTAGTTGTGCAAAAACACTGGATAAGTTCTGTAAGAAGCATCTCTACCGATAACCGAAAACCAATTCTTATAAGTAGGTGAGCAAAATTAGTTTACATATTGAAAACGAGGCATCGAGGTCGCGGGAATGCGAGATTACGAGGCATTCCGGCATCCCGAGGCCTCGCAGTCTCGAAATCCAGTGTCCTTAATAATATGAATGGTTACATAACAGTTTAACTTTGACCAATTGCTTATTTTAAAAATAGATTTACAGCATTACACCTTACTTGCTCAATCGGATTTTATTTATCTTTGCAAGAAATATCACATCATAATGAAACACATCAGACTTATTTTGGCTTTGGCCATCATCGCAGCCGTGCAGCCGCTGTTGGCTTGCACCAACTTTCTCATCACCAAAGGCGCTTCCGTCGACG
>JAGHSL010000447.1 GCA_018065885.1 Candidatus Limimorpha equi | reverse complement strand
GCCAACAGTAAGCCAGTCACGGCAGCTGAGCAGTCGTTGATGGTGACAGGGCCTTTGATGAGGAATTTCTGAATGAGCCATTCGGCTAATACGCATGTGCCTACGGAAACGATTGTGAGGCGCAGGGCATACCATCCGAAATAGTAAATGGCGACGAGAAGTGCAGGCAGAAGTGCAATGAGCACATCAGTCATAATCCTCCTTGTATTGTCTTTCCCATGAACATGGGGAGAGCCTGATATTGTGTAATTTGTCATAATTTGTGATTTAATGTGTTATGAATAATTCTGCATTCATAATTCTTCATTCTCCGTTACTTTTGATTGCGTGAACGGATGATGGCGCCAGTCTTGGCTTTGCCGTAACGGATATAGTCCAACAAAGGAATGTTGGCGGGGCAGGTGAACTCGCAGGAACCGCACTCAATGCAGTCCATGATGTGGTTGCTTTCTGTCTCGTCGAACATGTTCAGCTTCGATAGCTTGTTGAGCAGGAAAGGCTGCAAGCCCATCGGACAGGCAATGGCACAACGACCGCAACGGATGCAGTTGGTCTGGTGACGGTCTTGCGCTTCGTTGGTGGTCATCAGCAGAATGCCGGATGTGCCTTTGATGCATGGGAAATCGGTGACCGACACTGCTTTACCCATCATAGGTCCGCCGTTGATGACGTTGGTGATGTTTTCCGGAAGTCCGCCAACGGCTTCGATGAGCAGGTTGGCAGGTGTGCCGAAACGCACACGGTAGTTGCCCGGATTCTTGACCGATTTGCCCGTCACGGTGACGATACGCTCAATCAGAGGCTTGTTCTTCTGAACGGCTTCGTAGATGGCGAAGGTGGAAGCCACGTTCACCACGACGCAACCCGTCTCGATAGGCAGTTTGCCCGAAGGAACTTCGCGGCCGGTGACAGCCTTGATGATTTGCTTTTCGCCGCCTTGCGGATATTTGGTCTTCAATGGCTGAACCTCGATGTTCTTGTAGAGATCGCGGTTTTCGTTGATGGTCTTGTCGAGCAATTCAATGGCGTTCATCTTGTTGCATTCAATGCCGATAATGCCTTTCGGTGCGTTGACGGCGGTCATCAGAATCTTGACGCCCATCAAAAATTCCTTGGGCTTCTCAAGCAGCAGGCGGTTGTCGCAAGTCAGGTAAGGCTCACATTCCGCAGCGTTGATGATGATGTATTCCGCTTTCTTGCCTTCAGGAATCATCAGTTTGACGTGGGTCGGGAAGGTTGCGCCGCCCATACCGACGATGCCACATTCCTTAATTTTGTTGATGATTTCGTTAGGCGCGAGCTTGATTTCGGTGAGCAGTTCATCGGTGTCGATGTAACCTTCGATCCATTGCTCTTGGTCGTCGACATCAATGAAAACGGCAGGTTTGTAATAGCCTGTGTGGTCCATCACGACGTCAATTTTTGTGACGGTGCCGGTGGCAGGGGAGTGGACGTTGGCCGATACGAAACCCTTTGCCGTGCCGATGAGCTGTCCGGTGAGGACATGGTCGCCTTTCTGGACGATTGGGTCGGCGGGCGCACCCAAGCATTGCCCTAACGGGACAATGATATGCTTCGGCATCGGAAAATTCTGTATAGGCTTGTCAGACGAAAGCTTGTTTTCTTCCGGATGAACGCCACCTTTTGGAAAAGTCTTTATAGGATTCATGCGTTAGCTTTATTTTCGTTGGTTACTTCTTGATTGACAGGTTCTTCAGCCTTTGGTTTGCGAGGCGGGAAGTTGACGGCATGGATGGTGCCACGCGGGCAGACTTCTTCGCACTTGCGACAGCTCTTGCACTTGGCTGGGTCGATGTAAGCGAGATTGCCGCGCATTTCGATGGCTTCGAATGGGCAGGTCTTCACGCACTTTTGGCAGCCGATGCAGCCGACGTTGCAATTCTTGATGACCAGAGCGCCTTTGTCGGTGTTGGAGCAGCAGACGTAGACGCGGCGGTCGTTCTTGCCGCGAGGACGAATTTCGATGATGCCGCGCGGACAAGCCTTGGCGCAAGCGCCGCAGCCGACGCATTTCTTTTCATCGACTTCGGGCAGTCCTGTTTCCTTGTTGATGTGCAAGGCATTGAATGGGCATTTCTTGGTGCAGTCGCCTAAACCTAAGCAACCTTTCGAACAGCCACCTTCGCCAGCGTACAACGTGTTGGCGAAAGCGCAGATGTCGGCACCTTCGTAGTGAACCTTAGCCGGTGAGTTCGCGCAGGAACCGTTGCAGCGGACAACGGCAATTTTCGGCTCGGCAGCGGCAATGGTAAGATGGAGAATGTCGGCAACCGTCTGCATGTTGGTGCCAGGGCATGCCAATCCGTCGATGTTGCCTTTTTCGGCGGCTGATTTCACGCAGGCTTCAGCCAATGCGCGGCATCCCGCAAATCCGCAGCCACCGCAGTTGGCGCCAGGAAGGCACTCTGCCACTTCATCGATGAGAGGGTTTTCCTCCACCTTGAATTTCTGGGCTACGAAATAAAGGATTACCGCCAAAACGCCTCCTAAAATACCTAATACCAGTAGTGAAATGATGAGAATGTTGTTCACTTTTTTAATAGTTTTGAGGGTTAATGTTCTGATTTAGTATAAAATAAATTGATGCTTGCTTGAAAGCAAAAAATCATACAAAAATATGGAATCTTCGTTTTTTGACAAAGATTTTTTTTCATTTTTTTTCTTTGATAAAATGTATGTGACTGATATAGTGTGATTAATGTGAAAATCCTGTTTCTCTGTTTGTTTAAGAGAGATTGGCTTCCTTGCTTAATCAATTATTTTAAATTCTTCAATCTTGCATTGGTGATCTTTGGTCTTTTCATCGTAATTGATGCCAACGAAAAGCAGGTCGCCACGGTAATGCTCCAGCAAATCATCGTATTTCTTTTCCTTGATTTGATTGATGGCAGAATCGGCCGACTTGTTGTTTTTCAACTCGATAATCATTGCCGGAATGTTCGGAACGTAAGGGATCAAAGCCAAATCGGCATAGCCTTTGCCTGTTGGCAGTTCCTTGATGACCGTATATTTCAGGTTGGCGTAGAAATAGGCAAGGCCAATGGCGCTTTGGAAAGATGCTTCGTTGTTGTAAGTCAAAGGATTGGTGGCTCGGATGTGGGCTTCGGTCAAGGCGGCGGCTACGGCTTCTTCATCCTTGTTGATGGTGGCTTCTAACAGCTGCTTTGAGTCATTTACGATTTTTATGACGGGCTGATAATCCTGTTCGTACTGAATGGAAATGATCCACTGTTTGCGGATTTCTTCATTTGGTATGTAGCAAAGTTGCGTTTCCTTGTCGTAGGCCAAATACCCCAAATGAATCAAATAGGTAAAAACATCATCCTTGCCTCTGAAATCAGTCATCGTGTTCAGATAAGAATCCACTTCGACATGCACTTTTCCGCCGCCAATCATAGTGACGACATCATCTTTAATGCCGTCGAAATTCATCAGGATGTAAAGTTTCAGTGCCTCGTAGGAGCCGGTCTGTGTCCAGTAACTGCCAAAGCTGCGTTTCCGCATGGCGCTTACCACCGATTTCGGACTGAAAATTTCATGCACGTCGTTCAGGTCGTAGCCGTCATACCAGCGTTTACATTCTTCGTAGTCCATGCCGTATTGCTCGCAAAGGCCTTTCGTTTCTTCGGCGGTAAAGCCTACAAATTCAGCGAGTGTGCTGGCGTCGGTCATGGAATATTCTTCAAACAAATTGAGTTTCGACTGGATTCTGTCGCGCACAATGGGCAGAATGCCGGTAAGGTAAGCCAGTGCGATAGCAGGGCTTAAAGTTGAGTTCTTGAACAACGAATTGAGGAATCCTAAATAATCCTGAAACAGGTCACTCGCAACTTGTTCGCGGACAAGCACATCGTATTCGTCGATGATGATGACAAAAGTTTCACCAGTCTTGGCGTAGACTTTCAGCAATGAACTGGCCAAAGAATCATCAGGCGAAAACGGAATGCCAAACTGTTCCGACAATTCCGCCTTGACGGATTCGCTCATAATGTCAATGAAACGGCTCTTGTTTTTTGCCATCATATATTCGGCGTTTAAGTCTAACTTGATTACATTCAGCTTGTTGAGATATTTCTCAAAACTTGCATCCTTAGCAATTTTCAAGTCTTTGAGCAATTCCCGTGAATCGCAGCCTTTCGAATAGTAAGCCGCAATCATGTTGCCCGCCATGCTTTTACCAAAACGGCGCGGACGGGAGATACATAAATACTTGTTTTCAGAGAAAAACATTTTGTTTAATTCTGCAATTATCATCGACTTGTCAATGAAAATTTCGGAATTTCTTGCTTGTTGCAAGAGTACATTGCTCGGATTTAGATAGATTCCCATGACTTGAATTTTTATGCTGCAAAGATAAGCGAATTATTCTATTTCGTATTCAAACTGTTTTTTCAGCTTGTCGCGGCGTAGGTAGAGTATAATATAATAAGGTATGAGCGCGGCGATGCTGCAAAGGGCCGACAGCCCTTCGCCGAGACCGCAGCCGATGAGCGTGAAAAGCACGGCCATCATCAGAATGAAGGGCAGCAGGTAGCCGAGAATGGCGGCCTTGTTGCCTTGGCTCACTTTCATCCTGACGTTGACTTGCTGCATCAGTTGGAAATCTCGGTTTTTCGGGCGTGGTACGGTGAGGATTTTCTCTTTCATGTCGCTCATCGAGCAGGCGCTTTTGGCATGACAAGCTGCACATGCACTCTTTGCCAAAATGCTGATTTCCATTTCGTCATCACTGATTTTTGTGACGAATCCTTCGTGTGTGATGGTCTCGTTGTTCATAATGTCTGCAAAAATATGTTTTTTAAACTAAAATCCGTACTTTTGCCGCTCAAAAGTTTGAAATATGCAAGACGAAGCGAAAAAAGAGGGGAAAAACAAGCCGTTGGCATGGGTGAAAGCCAAGGCTGATAAATTGCGCTCATGGTATTATAAGGATGACAATATACTTCGCATTGTTCATTTCCCTGGCACAAAACTTCCTTTTTTGGATGTGATTATCGTCTTTTTCAAGAATTTCATCAAAGGACGTACATTGGACCGCGCTGCTGGCGTGGCTTTCAATTTCTTCCTTGCCTTGTTCCCGCTTATCTTGTTCTTTTTCACACTGATACCATATATTCCGATTCCTAATCTTGATGATTTGGTGATGAATTTCATTCAGGACTCATTCCTGCCATCAGGGACTTTGGACTTTGTGAACGACACCATTGATGGTATCATGAATCAGTCGCATGACGGTTTGCTTTCGGTAAGTATCGTGTTGTGCTTGGTGTTTGGCTCAAGCGGGGTGGTGGCTTTTTTCCGTGGTTTCCGTAATGTTTATGCCGATTTCATTGTCGCCAAGAAGCTCACTTTGAAGGATTGGCTGTTGCAGCGTGTGTTTGCAATTGCCATGCTGCTCATTCTTGGAGCTTTGATTGTGATTTCCATTGTGCTTATCTCGGTTGGTGGTTTAGGCTTGAAGATGTTGGTCGAGCAGGAAATCCTGAGAGGCGGCTTCGTGATTCTTATGTTCAACTTTTTGCGATGGCTTATCACAATTTCCGCTCTGTGCTTCACGGTTGCAACATTGTATTATTTTGGCAATGTGAAGTTTGGAGAGCATTATCGGAAAGAACGCAAGTCTATGGCATCAGGCAAAAAGAAATTCCGCGAGTTTGTGCTTTTCAGTCCGGGTTCCATTTTGGCCACGGCATTGTTCATCGTCGCCACATTTGGTTTCAACGCCTATATCAAGAATTTTTCGCGTTACAATGCTCTTTACGGTTCTATCGGCACTTTGATTATTCTGATGCTTTGGGTTTGGATTATTGCCATTGTTGTTTTGGCTGGCAATGATTTGAATTCCGGCATTCGCCGCGAGTCGGATAGGCTTAGTACCGGTGAAGATGCTGACCGGAAGAAGCAGATTGTCGTTGAGGACTTGAAGCGTCATATTCAAAACCGGATACAGGAAAATGAAGTCCGTGACAGGAAAATCGCCAGCTTGCAGAACATGATAGAGGAAAAACAGAAACTCATCGACCGACTGGCTGAGGAAAAGAAGGATGCCGACCTGATTATCAAAACATACAATGCTTTTGTTGAACAGGAACTTAACGCAGTTTCCCCTTCCGATTTTGAAAATCACCCAAATACTCCTAACTTCTAATTCCTAACTCCTAACTTCAACGAAATGGGTATCGTAGCACGACAGAGCATAAAAGGAACTTTGGCTACCTATCTTGGGGTGGCGGTTGGCATCATCACGACGTTTTTCGTGCAGACCCGGCTGCTCACCACCGAGGAAGTCGGCTTGATGGATGTGCTCATGCAGTCGGCAATTTTGTTGTCGGGCTTGGCACAATTGGGAACCTGCACTTCGGCCATGCGCTATTATCCTTTGTTTAAGGACGAAGATTCCAAAGATCATGGTTTTTTCGGCTGGACGCTGATTGTGCCTTTGGTTGGATTTGCTTTGTTCCTTGCCTTGTTTTATGCTTTCCGTGTACCTCTCATCGCCTATTTCTCCAAGAAATCAGCCTTGTTCATCGATTACATTTATTATGTGATTCCGTTGGCGTTTCTGATGCTTTACATCTCTGTCTTTGAGACCAATTCCAATCTTCTGATGCGGGTTGTCGTGCCGCGTTTCATCCGTGAAGTGGGTTTGAGGGTGATGGCGCTCTTCATTTATATTCTTTACGGTTATCATTATATCTCGTTGAAGGGAATGGTCATCGCGTTTTGTGCTTCGTATGGCATTGCCACCATTGTCAACATCATTTATCTGTTTACTTTGCAGCGTGTTTCATTCAAGATTGATAGGAAATACCTTACGCCAAAACTGAAACGCGATTTCTTGATTTACACCGCTTTCCTTGTCACATCGGCTTTGGCGGGCAACATTACGCCGTTGCTGAACCGCTTTTTTGTCACTGGAAACGAAGGCCTTGCCATGGGTGGAATTTTTGCCATCGCCATTTATATTGCCACTTTGGTCGAGATGCCTTACCGCTCGTTGGGAGCCATCGCGAAGCCGCAGATTTCGCAGGCTATGGCCGATAACAACATTGCCGAGGCCGACAGCATCTGCAAAAGCGTTTCCTTGCACCAGTTTTTGGTCGGCTCTTTCATTTTCCTGATAATTTGGATTAACATTGACCTGATTTATGATTTGATGCCGAATGGCGATGTGTATCGTGCAGGAAAATTAGTGGTTCTCGTCCTTTGCATCAGCCGTCTGATAAATTCGACCTTGAATGTGGGGATAACGGTTCTCAGTTATTCGAAAATCTATTACTATTCGCTGTTTTTCACCATTTTGCTGACAGTCTTGGCTTGGTATCTGAACATGAGGCTCGTTCCTGTGTGGGGCATGAACGGAGCTGCATTCGCCACCTT
>JAGHSL010000411.1 GCA_018065885.1 Candidatus Limimorpha equi | reverse complement strand
CGGTGCGCAAGATTCCGATGGTGGGCGAAAAGACTTGTGGCTTGCTGCGCTCAATGGGTGTCGATACGATAGGCGTGTTGCGCCATCTGCCGCCTGTGGCGGTGCAGCAGGCTTTGGGCAAAAACGGCCTCGACATTTGGAAAAAGGCCAACGGCCACGACGAGACGCCTGTCTGTCCGTATTTTGAGCAGAAATCAATGAGCGAAGAGCGCACTTTTGAGCAAGATACGATTGACATAAATTCGATTCGCCGTTGCTTGGCGACGATGGTTGAGCATTTGGCTTTCGACTTGCGTAGTCAGCAAAAACTCGCTGGTTGTGTGATGGTTAAAATCCGTTATTCCAATTTTGATACGCACGACATGCAGCATCGCATACCGTACACTTCGTTCGACCATTTGCTTTTGGAAACCGTCAATGGCATCTTCGACAAACTTTATAACCGTCGCATGATGATTCGTCTGATTGGCGTGCGTTTTAGCGAATTAGTGTCAGGAAACCAGCAACTTAATCTTTTCGATGACAATGCCGAACTGACGCAACTTTATTCTGCTATGGACAAAATCCGCATCCGTTTCGGCAAAAATGCCGTTCAATGCGCCGCCTGTTTTTCGTGATTTCTTTGACATTTTGACTCTTAGACATTTTGACACCTTGACATTTAGACAATTAGATTTTTTTTGATATTTAAACAGCGTGATTTGAACAATTTTGAATCTTTTAAACGATTTTTTTAATTTTTCACCCATAACTATTCATCCATTACCCATCACCTGATAAATGTACCTCAACGTTCACTCATACAACAGTCTTTGCTACGGCACGATGCCGATAGCGGATTTGGTCGCCAAGGCCGCCGCTTTGGGTTATCGCGTTTTGCCTTTGACTGACATCAATACGACGATGGGCGTTGTGGATTTCGTTTTTGAATGTAAAAAACTGAATGTGAGGCCTGTGGCAGGTTGCGAGTTCCGAAATGGAAACGAATTGCTGTATGTGGCTTTGGCAAAAGACAATTCTGGTTATGCCGAACTGAATGTTTTCCTTACGCAGCATAATATCAGCAAGTTGCCTTATCCAGAGCAGGCTCCGCAGTGGGAAAATGTCTTTGTGATTTATCCTTTCGGGAAACGCAATCCGAATTCGTTGCGCGAAAACGAGTTCCTTGGCGTGCGTCTCTCGCAGTTGACGAAACTTTTCCGCTGCGATTGCCTTGATAAGCTCGTGATGATGCAGCCGCTCACTTTTGCCGATGAAAATGATTTCCAGTTGCATCGGAATTTGCGTGCAATCGATAGGAATGTCCTGCTCTCGCGTCTCGAAAAAGAGGATTGTGCCGATGATGATGAGATTTTCCTTTCTTCTGAGCGGCTGAAAACATCGTATGTGCTTTATCCTCAATTGATTGAAAATACGGCAAATTTGTTGGATCATTGCGAGATCAATTTGAATGTCGAAATAAAAAACAAGAAATGTTTCACCGATAATGTGTTTGATGACCGTGAATTGCTGCGGAAACTGGCTTTCGATGGCATATTTTACCGTTATGGAAAATCCAACAAGACAGCTTATCGGCGCATCGAAAAGGAGTTGGAAATCATTGAACGGATGAATTTCTGTGCCTATTTTCTCATCGCTTGGGACATTGTCCGTTTTGCCATGTCGCAGGGATTCTATCATGTGGGAAGGGGAAGCGGAGCCAATAGTGTTGTGGCTTATTGTTTGAAAATCACTGATGTAGATCCAATCGAATTAGATCTTTATTTTGAGCGTTTCCTGAATCCGAAGCGCACCTCGCCGCCTGATTTTGACCTCGATTTTTCGTGGAAAGAACGCAATGTGATTATCGATTACATTTTTAAGAAATACGGCAGCGATCATGTGGCTTTGCTTGGCGCAACAGTAACTTTCCAGCAAAATTCGCTTTGCCGTGAGCTGGGCAAGGTGCATGGCTTGCCGAAAGCGGAAATCGATTTGATGGAACGCAATCCGCAGGC
>JAGHSL010000312.1 GCA_018065885.1 Candidatus Limimorpha equi | reverse complement strand
TACGCCGAATTTACATTTCAACGTAGTTAATAAGGAATCCGCTTCGCGTATTCTCTGACTTTGTCGAGTGTTCTCTGATTTCCGCTCTACGTCCAATGTTTGGGTCTAAATGTATATAGATGCCTTTCTAATTTATGATTCATTTACAGTAATTGACTACGTCGAAATGAATATTCACCGACACGAAGTGAGGTAATCTTCGATTTTGCGTTTTGTAAAGCGAAAAAACCACTATTATCGTTACAGGTTATTTTTTAATTCTCACTAAGTAGGTGAGCAAATTCAGTTTACATATTGAACAGACACCGAGGGCGTGAAAATGCGGGAATGTGAAGCGTCTTGAAATCCAAGTTGAAGTCTAATCTTGAACAGTTACTTGTTTTGTAAGATTTCTTTCCAAGTCAGTCCTTTCAAATCCTTGCGGTTAGGCGAAAACAGACTCACAAGATAGCCCACCGCCACTGAGACCATCATGCCGATACAGCCATAAAGCAGTAAGTTGAGGTTGGTGAAATATTTCACGCAGAAAACTGCCACGATGCCGCAAACAAAACCTGTCAAGGCGGATTTTGCATCAATGCGCGGGAAGAAAATGCCCATCAGGAAGAGGCCGCCCAAGCCCGAGGACAGCAAGCCTAAGATTTCCTGGAAGAAATCGAGCAGGGAATATATGCTCCAGGTTGCCATCAGTAAGGCCAAGCCCACACCGATGATGCCCGAAACCACACAAGCCCAACGCGCCACTTTAAGCATTTCATTGTCAGTGGTCTGAACATGCCAACGTTTGTAGAAATCGACGGAAAAAGCCGTGGCTATGGAATTGATGTTGGATGAAATCGTCGACATGGTGGCGGCAAAAATGGCAGCAATCAGCAAGCCCGCCACACCAGCCGGCAACTGGCTCATCATAAAAAATGGAAATATGGCATCGGTCTTGGTCATGGAAATGTCCAAATCGGCCGGATGGGTCTTGAAGAAAGTGTAAAGGCCAGCGCCGATGGCAAAGAAAGCAATGGAAATCACGGCACTCATCACGCCATTGAGCAGGATGCTGTGCGAAGCGCTTTTTTCATTTTTCGTGGTCAGATAACGTTGAATCACCGTCTGGTCGGAAGTGTAGGAAATCAGGTTGTTGGCAATGCCGCCCAAAATGACAACCCAGAAAGTGGCTTTCGTGAAATCGAAACTCCAATCGACCAGTTTCAGTTTTTCATCCGCCATGGCAATGTCAACAAAACCGCCAAAACCGCCTTCGGTAGAGAAAATCAGATAAGCCGCCGAAACCAAAGCACCGCCTACCAAAATGATGCCTTGCACCACATCGCCCCAGATGACGGCTTCCACACCGCCCATGGTGCAGTAAATGATAGTAATCACGCCCATCAAGGCAATGCAGACCCAAATGTTGATGCCCGTCACGGCAGTCAAAGCCAAGGAAGGCAGATAAAGTACAAGCGCCATTCGTGCCACCATGAAGATGATGAAAACCGCGCTTGCCATCAGGCGGACAGCACCACTGAAACGACGTTCCAGATATTCGTAGGCCGTGGTCACATTCAGTCGCCTGAAAAACGGCAGATAGTATTTGATGACCGGAAAACTCACCAACAGAATGGTGATGAGCATCGGATAATAAGTCCAATTGGTAGCGTAGGCCTTAGCCGGATAAGCCATATAAGTGATGGCGCTCAGCATGGTAGCGTAAATGCTGATGCCTGCAGCCCACCAAGGAATACGGCCTCCGCCCTTGAAGAAATCGTCGCCGCCTTTTTCCTTGCGCATGAAATAATAGCCCAAAAGCAACATGCCCGCTAGATAAACAATCAGCACCAGCCAATTCAACCAGCCAAACGACTTTTTGCTTTCCAAACTGACCAGTGAAACCTCGTTGGAACGCACACCAGGCTTGCTCTCGCCATCAATCACAAGCCAACCATTTTGATAAGGAACTATGGCTGCACCCGCCTTGGCCAATTGCGGAAACGAGCCGTTTTCAAACCAAGTGTCGGTGAGCGTGTGATACACCAAAATCTTGTCGTTAAACTGATACCATTCAGCAGGATGCGACATATAATCGTGATGACTTTCACTCAATTTTCCGTTGATGGCCGCCTTAAAAATCCGGGCGTTTATGCCACCAAAGAAAACCAGATGCGAACCGCCCGAAACGGAACAGACCGCCCCAATCAGCGCACGAGACTCACCATCGGCATCAGCAAGAATGGGAGCCGTTTCCGACCAAAGGCCAGTCTTCAAATCGAGGCGCAATCCGTTGTGATGAACGACACCTTCACGACTTTCGGTCGGAGCGGCATAACCGCCCATCAGGTAAAGGTTCGGATTGCCGGCATTGCTCTGAACCGCCATGCAAGGCTGCAAACGGAAGTCGCCGGGAAAACATGGTATTTCATCCCACGATTCACCTTTTATTAAAGCCTCAACATTGATTTTGAATACACGATTTGAGCCAATGCCATCACTTTGTCCGCCAGCCACATAAATCATATTTTCCGACAAGCAGCCAGCCATGTTATCCAAAGCCACAGGCAAAGATGACAAGGCTGTAATTTTCAATCCTTCATTATGAAAACTGATGAGAAAAACATCGCTCAGACTATGGTTTCCATCGTTTCCGCCGAGGCAAATCAAGCCTTGTGGTGTGGAAACGCTCACGCCATAGGCCACGGTTTTTGGCAGTTTCCCGATGGATTTCCAGTTTTCGTTGTCTTTAAAAGCGTTTTCAAGGAGATAAATGTCATTGTAAAAGACTTTTTCGCCACCATCGGCAGCAGGAACATTTGGAAAATTGCAGCCGCCTGCAACGATTATCTTTCCATCAACGACTCCTGCAAAATGTCCCGAAAGGCCTTGCTCGCCACTGACTGACAATGGCGATAACACATTGAGGTTCATTTTGTTAATGTCATTGTCCTTGCCAAAAGCAATCACTGAAATAAGGAGTGTCAGGATTAAGAATAATCGTCGCATAAATTTTATCTATTGCACTTATTAAAAAAATCAATGGCTTCAAGTTCCTGTTTCATAGTCTTTTCCTCTTCATCAGTCATGTTTTGGAATGGCGTGCGGTTCAGGCCCAAATCCAAGCCCAGAAGTTTCATGATGCGTTTGCCGGCCACGATGTTGCCTCGGTAATGGCAAATCACATTGATGACATCCTGAGCGTAGTTTTGCAACTCCCTTGCCTTGACCAAATCGCCGTTTTTCCAAGCCTCGATGATGCCGACCAAGCAGCGGCCATTATAATTGGAAGTGCCGCAAATGCCACCTTGCGTGCCGCACATTTCCAACGAAGCCAGAATGGTCTCGTCCTGACCGTGAAGCATATCGAAACGGCCATTCTTGTAAAGCATGCACTGGTTGAATTCATATAGGCTCTCAAACGTGTATTTCACGCCGGCAAAATTCGGGATGCGACCATCGACGGCTTCCAGAAACTTCACCATAGGCAGATAGGCATTGTTGAAAGCAGGAATATGATAATAATAGAACGGCAGTTCGGGTGCGCCGCAAGCGATTTCCTCGCAATATTTCACCAATTCCTCCACGCGGTTGATTTTCGGGAAAGGCGTAGCCATGGCGCCAATGCCCCAGGCACCGATTTTCTGAGCGTGTTCGGCCAGCATCTTGCTGTTGCGGGCGCAGCAACTGCCCACATGAACAATGACCTTGAAGCCTTCAGGCGCAGCTTTCACCCAAGTCTCGGCTAACTTCATGCGCTCGTCTTCGGTGAGCATGTAACCCTCGCCAGATGAACCGTTTACAAAAACGCCTTTCAGTCCGTTGCGCTGTAACAAAGCGGCATATTCGGGAATAATGTCGTAATTCACGTCTCCATTTTCCTTGAAAGGTGTAAACGGAGCATCTATCAAACCTATGATTTTCTGCATGATTTTGTCTTTTTGAAATTTTCGGGCAAAGATATGGCTTTTCCGTTTGGAAAAACACAGACATTAGAAAAAACAAAAACGCCGAATTGAAAAAACATTCATTGAAGACGTTTTTCCTTATAAATCAGAAATTCTTCCTAACTTTGCAAAACAAAAGTTGAACACTTTTCGCGACAGCAATTATGAAAACTTTCAATACGACAGGCACTTGCCGCCCTACCGAACACTATATGGTTGACATTACCGAACGTCTGGAAATCATACGCAAGATGATAGAAAGAGGCGACTATTTCTGCATCAACCGAGGAAGACAGTACGGTAAAACCACCACATTAGAGGCTATCAGCACAAGACTTTCGGGTGAATTTTGTGTGTTCAAAATCAGTTTTGAAGGACTTAGCGACAAGGCTTTTGCAGATGTCAATACTGCTATTGCGGTTTTTTTGAAATTGTTGCGACAAGAAGCGCGTTACACCCGAAAAGAGGGAAAACTTCAGAACCTTCTTGATGAGGTTGCTCCACGCGGCTTGACCGCTTTCGATGAGATTGACTTTGCCGATGTGATTGCCGAACTTTGCTCCATGTCATCAAAACCTGTAGTCGTGCTGATTGATGAGGTTGACCAAGCCAGCAACAACGATGGATTTGTCAAATTCCTTTCGGTATTGCGCAATATGTTTCTGAAGAAAAGCGTTTCGCCCACTTTCCAATCTGTCATCCTTGCAGGTGTCTACGACATCAAAAACCTCAAGCTGAAGATTCGCCCTGAAGATCAACATCAATACAATAGTCCTTGGAACATCGCCATGCCTTTCGATGTTGACATGAGTCTTCCGACCGATGGCATTGCGGGAATGCTTGCCGAATACAAGGCTGACCACAGACTTGCATTTGACGAAAAGTTTGTGGCACAAATGATTCACGATTACACCTCAGGTTATCCATTTCTTGTCAGTCGCATTTGCCAGATAATTGACAACGAACAATTTACATGGGACAAGGATGGCGTTTTGAAGGCTGTAAACAAGATACTTAATGAGGGTAGCACTTTGTTTGACGACATTGTGAAGAAGTTAGACGAGTTCCCCGAATTGGAAAAAAACATCAGGCGTGTCCTTTTCAATGGGTATCGGTATACCTTTAACTATTACGACAAGGCGACAAATCTTGCCTTGATGTTCAATTTTGTAAAACAAGAAAACGGAACATTTGCCGTTTCATGCCGTTTGTTTGAAATATGGTTTTACAACTATTTCATCTCTCAGGACAAACTGTCTGCTGCATTTCAGCAAGGCATGGCCGAAAAAAAACAGTTTATTCATGATGGCATCCTCGATATGTCTCTCCTTCTGGAGCGTTTTGCCATTCACATGAACCAAACCTACGCAATGGATAAGGAAAACGAGTTCATTGAGAACGATGGCCGCAAGATATTCCTCACCTATCTTCGCCCAATCATCAATGGCATAGGAAGTTACCATATTGAGGAACAGACCCGCGACATGGATAGGATGGACGTGGTTGTCGATTACTTAGGCAAGCAATATGTCATAGAACTCAAAATATGGCGTGGCAATGCTTACAATGAACGTGGCGAAGAACAGCTTTGCCGCTATCTCGAATACTTTGACCTCCAAATCGGTTACCTTCTGTCGTTCTGTTTCAATCAGAAAAAGAAATCAGGGTTGCTGCCACCTGTTACATTGAATGGCCGCACTTTGATTGAAGCGATAGTTTAGATTTCATCGACATGAAAAAACTGTGTCTAATCATCATTTTGCTGTTGCCTTTTCTGCTGAAGGCGCAACCTGTGAAAGTGGCTTGCGTGGGCAACAGCGTCACTTTCGGCTATGGCTTGAAAAATCCTGAAAAGGAAAGTTATCCCGTTCAGTTACAGCAACTTTTGGGCGAAAACTATTTGGTGAAAAACTTCGGCAAAAGCGGTGCAACGCTTTTGAGGAAAGGCCACAGACCTTACAACGAGCAGGAGGAATACAAAAACGCCATCGCCTTTGCAGGCGACATTGTCGTCATTCACCTTGGCCTTAACGACACCGACCCACGCGATTGGCCGAACTATGGCGATGATTTCATCAAAGACTATCTGACTTTGATTCAGGATTTTAGGATGGCAAATCCGAACTGCAAAATCTACATTTGCCGCATGACGCCTATCGGTCACAACCATTGGCGCTTTAAGTCGGGGACAAGAGATTGGTATTGGAAAATCCAGCATTGCATCGAAGTCGTGGCCGAACAAGCCGACTGCCAACTGATTGATTTGCAGGAAATACTTTATCATCGCCCCGACCTTTTCCCCGATGCCTTGCATCCGACGAAAGAAGGTGCTGGCATCATTGCACAGCAAGTCTACGAAGCCATCACGGGCGATTTCGGCGGCTTGCAAATGTCTGGTTTCTATTCCGATAACATGATTTTGCAGCGCGATATTCCTTTGACAATCAGCGGAAAGGCAAATGCTGGCGACCAGATTTCGGTGCTGCTGCGCAAGCCTGAAAAAAGAAAAGCGAAGGAAATCCAAACGCAACAGGCCACGGCGGGAAAAGATGGCCGTTGGAGCGTTACGCTCAACCCGACAGCGGCTGGGACAAATTACACTTTAATGATTCGGTGCCTCACTTCGACAGGTTCAGTGAGCAGCGAAATCACCTATAAAAACATTGCTTTCGGTGAAGTCTGGCTTTGCTCGGGACAATCGAACATGGTTTTTCGTGTCGACCAAAGCATTGAAGATGAGCAAAATGAAATCAAGACTTATCTTGCCACAAATCCCGATATCCGCCTTTTCAATGAAAAATGTAATTGGCTGACCAACGATTACGAATGGCCTGAAACGGCTTTGGATTCCGTCAACCGGCTGATGCACTTTGCCCCTGCCAAATGGGAGATGTGCAACGGGCAAAACACCACGGAGTTTTCCGCCGTGGCTTTTCAATTCGGCAAAATGCTCTCCGACAGTCTGAATGTCCCCATCGGATTGATTCTGAATGCTGTAGGCGGTTCTCCTACCGAATCTTGGATTGACCGCAAGACCTTGGAATTTGAATTTCCCGATATGCTTTACAATTGGAAAGACAGCGATTTCATCCAGCAATGGGTGCGCGACCGTGCCAAAAAGAACATTGCCAAATCGGCAAACAAGTTGCAACGTCATCCTTACGAGCCTTGCTATCTGTTCGAGTCGGGCATTTTGCCGCTGCAAGGCTGCGCCATCAAGGGCGTGATTTGGTATCAGGGCGAATCGAATGCGCACAACATCGAGACGCACGAAAAACTGTTTCCGCTTTTGGTGCAAAGCTGGCGCAATTGCTTTGGCGAAAAATTGCCTTTCTATTTCGTGCAACTGTCGAGTCACGACAGACCGAGTTGGCCGGCTTTCCGCAACAGTCGGCGGCTGTTAATGAACCAATTGGAAAATACGGGCATGGCCGTCTGCAGCGATTTCGGCGACAGATACGATGTGCATCCGCGCCACAAGAAAGCCGTCGGGCAGCGCCTCGCCCGCTGGGCTTTGCACGATTTGTATGGCTTCGATGTGGTTCCGTCAGGACCGCTTTTCAAATCCATTGAGATGAAAGACAACGCCATTTTCATCAGTTTCGACTACGCTGAAGGCCTTCACGCAAGCGACGGCAAAGCCTTGCGCACTTTCGAGATTGCCGAACAAGAAGGTCAGTTTGTTTCCGCAAATGCAGAAGTTGTTGGAAATCAGGTGAAAGTTTGGAACGACAGCATCCAAAATCCGCGCTTTGTGCGCTATGGTTGGCAACCTACAACCGATGCCAATCTGGTCAATGGCGATGGATTGCCGGCTTCGACGTTTTGCGAACATGGATATAAAAACTAACAGAAATTCATTTTCTATAACCATCCGCGTCACCCAACTTCATTTCAATCTTTGTTTTTAGAAACCAAATTGTTATGTTGGTTTTATCGGCCTCTTTGGGCGATAAAAATTTAAAACTGGAAATAAATAAACGATTGCAAATCAGCGGTAATGAACTGATAGATGACGAACACAATCAGAGCAACTACGAAAACCATCAGCGGGATTGGCATCTTGGCAAACCAAATGCGGTAGCGGCGCTTGAAGTTTTCGGGCAGCCAGTGGATGATCAAGCCTAAGACAATGAGGCCGAACACATAACGATAATTGTAGGCAATGTTGGGAATGACTTTCAAATTCCAGTGGCTTCCAATCTGGTTGACCATGTTTTTGGCTGTGTTCCAAGCCGTTTCGTTGGCTTCGGCTGGGTCGAGGTTCGAACCTGAACGGAAGAACAGTCGCGTGAAGGTGATGAAAGTGAAAGTCTGGAAAATCGCCCAGGCATCCTGCAACCATTGCATCGTTTTTTTGCCGTGCAACAGATTGTAAATCATCCTGATAAGGTTGCCAATAAAGATAATGGCAATCCAAACGAAGAACATGTTGAACACCGGCCTTGGGAAATACTGACAAAGCGCACCAAGCACAAGCGTCAGCATGAAGACGACCAAAGTGCGTGTGTAGACCGTCCAGTCTTTCCAGAACTTGTAGACAATCATGCCGATGCCGTTCAAGCCACCCCAAATCATGAAATTCCAGCTTGCGCCATGCCAAAGGCCGCCTAACAGCATGGTATCCATCGAGTTGAGGTTCGTCGTAATTTTGCGCCGTTTTTCGGGTTTTTCAATCGCCACTATGCCAATGATTCCCGCAAGAAGAGCGACGATGGCCGCCACCCAGAAGCTGCCCGAAAGGATGGTTCCGATTGCGGCAATGGAGAAAATGCAGGCGTAGGTGCCGAAAGAGGCATTGCGGTTGCCGCCGAGCGGAATGTAAAGGTAATCCTGCAACCATTTTGAAAGCGAAATGTGCCAGCGTTTCCAGAATTCGCCCGGGTTCTTGGCCTTGTAAGGCGAATTGAAGTTTTTCGGCAGATAGAAACCCATCAGCATGGCAACGCCGATGGCAATGTCGGTATAGCCTGAGAAATCGGCATAGACCTGCAAGGAATAACCGAACAAAGCCGTAAAATTCTCAAAACCAGAATACAAAAGCGGATTTTCAAATACGCGGTCGATGAAATTGATGGCGATGTAGTCGCTCAGCACGATTTTCTTCACCAAGCCGTTCACAATCCAGAAAACGGCGATGCCGAACTGCGTGCGGCTCAGGAAATACTTCTTGTGCAGTTGCGGAATGAACTCGTTGGCCCTCACGATTGGACCAGCCACCAGCTGCGGGAAGAAACTGATGTAGAAGCCGAAATCAAGGATATTCTTCACAGGTTCAATGCGTTTGCGGTAGACGTCCATCACATAGCTGATGGCCTGGAAAGTGAAGAACGAAATGCCCACAGGCAGCAAAATGGCATCGACATTGAAGCGGTTGCTGTTCGTGATCTCGTTGCCAATCCATGAGAAAACATCGAAGACTGCAAAATGGGTTCCGAATATGTTGTTCACCACATCGGTGAAGAAATAGGCGTACTTGAAATAGCACAAAGTCAGCAAGTTGACGATAATGCTGATGGCCAAAACCGTATTCCGGCTCCAGTCTTTCTTGCGCGAATAAAGCCATTTTCCCGCAAAGAAATTATAAATAACCGTGAAAATCAGAATCAGTGTGAACAGGCCGCTGGTCTTGTAATAGAAGAACAAGCTGACGAAAAACAGGAAACTGTTTCGCAGTAGGGTCTTGTTCTTGAAAAGGCAGAATATCGCAAACACGATGGCAAAGAATGCCCAAAAATAGAATTGGGTGAACAAAAGCGGATGCTCCTTATCAAACGAAAAGAGGTTTTGAATGAAATTGAGCGCTATGTCGGGAAATGTCAACATGTCATTTTTTCTTTGCAGTTAAGCGGAGATGCTCCATATATCTTTCAATCAGTGCGTTATACAGCAAATCGCCCATTAATTCATAACCGGCGGTCGTGAAATGCACCTTGTCTTTTTGGGCCAGTTTTTCGTTCTGCCATTTTTGCATCGATTTCAATCCGCCCATAATGTCAAACTGGTCCCAAACGGCGGCATTGTATTTTCTGCCCATTTCATTGACGGCGATTTCAACAAGTAAGCCGTTGGTATTCACTTGATACTTTTTCTTTTTTACTTTCCTGAAACTGTCGTTGTTGCTCATAAACAACAAGGCGCAATCGGGATTGACACGCTGGATGATTTCAATCAGTTGGGCATAATTGCGCTTGAAAGTCTCCTTGTCGAAATCCTTTTCCGAAGCATCGTTGATGCCAATGCCGAATATAATCAGGTCGGGCTTGATCAGTTCTAAGTCGCGCTCGAAATCATCACAACGCAAGTAGGAAGGAACACTTGCGCCGTTCACGCCTACGCCATGCACATTGATGCCCGGCATACCGTTTTCAAGCAAAATGCCCGTAATGGTGAACTCGCCCGGAACGGAATCGAAACAGATGCAGACGGAATCGGTGAGGCGCGGCAAAGTGAAGGCAAATGTCGACAGATCTTCATCGTATTTCCCCTGTATTGTGGTGCCATCGATGCTCACAATGGGAGCCGTGTCGTCGGTGTCGGAAAAACCGAGGATTGTCACCTTGTTGAACACAAACTGTGGTGAGCGTGACGAGGCCCTTCTTGCACGCGAAATGATGCTTACCGAAGCGTTCTCATCGCTTGTGGTAATGGCCGCGCCTGCCAAGCCCATGCGTTTGTCGGTTTCTTTGCGGACTGCATTTCGCGAATACGACCAATCGCCCGAATAGCGTACAATGTAGTGAGACGGATTGTTAGTTCCGCCAGCCGAAAAAGGAAACACAAAATACTGTCCACCAATTAAATCGGGAGCAATTTCCAAAAGGTTGTCGCGGAACTGCTGCGTGAAAACGCCAGCCTGAACGTGCGAGCCGCCAATGTGCATGATGTTCAGGTTGCCTTTGCCCATAAACACAACGGAATCCATTTTCTGGAAAAAACGCTCCATGGCTAAGCTATCGCCTGGATACTGGATGTGGTTTCTGTCGAAATGCGCAAAACCATATTCCGGCAAAGGCCGCATCAATGGCTTTGTCTGGGCTAATGCAGTTATGATGCTGAAAAACAATAATATGACTAATGAAAGTCTTCTCATTGTTTCACTTTTTTGAAAGGTTGATAGCTCGGAATCTGATAACGCAAAGGCGGAGGTAAACTGTCGGCAGCACGCTTAACGTATTCTGCAATGGTTTTATGAGGCACATGCTGACGCAGTTTGTAGAAATCGTAATAAGTGGTGAACGATTTGGCCAAATCCGCGCCAATTTCCTGAGCGCCCGTAAATGTAAAATGCACATAATCAGGTCCTGCCAAGGCCGGACTGTGTTTCACCCATTGCGCCATCGAGCCTTCGCCGCCCATCACATGGAACATATCCCAGTAAGCCATGCCGTTGCGCAAAGCCATGGCACGCAGCGAATCGTTCAGTTCGGGCAAGCCTTTCCATGTGCCCATCACGCCGTTGTAGCTCTTGCCCATATCGGAAGGACCGATGAAAAGGAAAGTGGCATTGGGGGCGGCTGTTTTCACATAATCAATCTGTTTTTCAAGTTCCTGCATGTAAGCCACGATGGAATTAGTGTTCGTGATGCCAGGCATACGGTTGCCGCCAAATTGCATGATAATCATCTTGGCATCAAGCAATTCGTAGGATTGCCGCAGCAATTGCTGATTGACGCGGGTGAAAATGGTTCCCGAACAGCCTCTCAATGGTATGTTGTCGAGCGCAATGCCAGGTTTGCCGTCAAGCAAAATGCCATAGATTTCAGCATTGCCGCGCATGGTGATGGTGCCTTTCTTGATGTTGGCAGGCAAATCCCAAGTGATGACGGAAACGCTATCGTTGGCATCCAAAACTTTGGCTTCGGTCGGAATCGTGTCGCATTTCAGCGAAGCCGTGAAGCCTTGGCTGTTGTGGCCGAGCAAAACCGATATTTTTGAAATCTGCTTCACATTATCAAATGCTTGTGAATGATTCGATTGCGAGAACGAAATGCTGCCTTCCCCGTTGATTTGTCCGAATTGTGTCATCACGCCGTAGCGGTTGTGTGAGGCTTTGTGTGAAGTGGAATCGCCAATGATGGCATAACGCGAAACGCCCGAAGCACGCTGCGAAACGGAAATGGTCGGGACGGTCTGAATGGCCGGAATCATGCTTGGACCTGAGCCGCCAAACAATTCCTGCAACTTCTGACGGAAGACGGAAGAAATGCGGTCCATTTCAATCTGCGAATCGCCATAGTGCATGATGCGGTAGATTTTGCCACTGTCGCAGGCACTTTCGAAAAAGGCGAAAACCGAGTCAAAGAACTCATAATCATCGCCTGGCAAATAGATTCGGTTTGGATTTTCGGTCAGATAATCGCGGAAGAAGCAAAGGCTGTCGATGAGCGATTCCGACTGTTTCATCTCGAAACTCTCGTTGACGCTTTCGAGGACGGCATCAACATCCACTTCTTCCTTTTCGCCTTCTTGAGCTTGGGCGTAGGAAGGAAAACGCAAATTCAGATTGCCGATTTTTATGCCCTCGGCGGGAAAAAACCACCAGGCAATTCCAAACAAGGCAAAGACTGCCAAAATAAATAATAAAATGCGGTATGATTTCATCGTTTCTTCCTGATTATGAGTTTCTGGCCATCACGGATTCTGTCGCTTTTCAGATGATTCCATTTCTTGAGGTCTGACACCCGGACATGATATTTCTGAGCGATTTTCGACAACGTGTCGCCTTTTTTCACAGTATATTTTTGAATTCTAACTTCTTGTTTTTCAACTTTTTTCTCAGCAACGGGCTTTTTTGTATCAGCAGGTTTGCTTTCAGATAACGCCAAAGTGTCAGGTTTTGTTTCAGCTACTTCGGCGACAGGTTCCGCCACCAAACGGTCTTCCGAACTGTAGACATAAAAACAAGCCATGAAATCGGGAATGATGTTTGAATCGGGCAGCAGGTTCTGATGATACAAATCCCACAAATCCAAATATTTGTCGCTTCTCATCAAAGCGTGATGAAGTGCCGTCGGGCTGTTGGTGTAGGCCAAAATGCAAAACCACCAGTTCTGATATTGACCGTACAAATCGCACAGATAATCCAAAGCCGCTTTGGTGGAAGCCTCAATGGAAAACCTTTCATCCTGATTTTCATCGACTTCCAAGCCGTAACGCAAAGCCACCAAAGTCGGCATGGCCCACACACCGCAACGGTCGCCATCGGTGTAGTTTCTTTGCATGGCGCTCAACGCGACGGGCAGATACTTCATGCCGTCCGGCATATTGTGCTTGTGCAGTTCGGCTTCAAAAAGGCTGTCGTATTTCAGGAAATCAGCGGCAAGCGGTTTCGCTTGGAAGGCCTTTATCTTGGAAACCAAAACATCATCGTAAGGCAGCGGCAATGCTTTCGTGGCGAGTTTTGAAAGCCGATGCTCAATGGCCGTAGAATCGGAATTTCTGGCACACGCTTCGCCAACGAGTGCCAAAAGCCCCGCGATGATAATTGGTAAAAACCTTATTTTCAACAAGATGCGTTTCAAAACAAATCCCTTGAATTGAGGCGGCAAAGGTACGAAAAAGTTTTGTCGGTTTTACCCTTAATTTTAAAAAGGTATATTCATAACTGATTGTTGATTTTTTCCGTAATTTTGCGCCCTCAAAAATGTGAAGAATGGAACAGTTGGACAAGACTAAAGAATTAGAAACCAGAAGTATAAAACGTTTATTGTGGATTTACGCCCTGCCTGCCATCATCAGTCAGGTCATTGCATCGGTCTATAACATTGTGGACCGCGTGTTTTTAGGGCAATGTGTTGGTTCGCTGGCCATTGCAGGCTTGGCCATCACCATGCCGATCATGAACATCATCCATGCTTTCGGTTCGTTGGTCGGTGCAGGTTCTTCGGCGCGAATGTCCATTGTGTTGGGTCAGAAAGACGTGCGTTGGGCAGAAAAAATTCTTGGTAACAGCCTTTTGCTGACTTTCTTCTTCGGCGCCTTGTTCGTTTCCTTCTCTTATGCTTTCATGGACAAGATTCTGACCATGTTCGGTGCAACACCCGAAACCATAGCCTACGCCCGCGAATACATGGTCATCGTCATTCCTGGCATGTTCCTCACCACCGTCACTTTTAACTTGACTGGTCTGATTCGTGCTTCGGGTTATCCCACCAAGTCCATGTTCATCTTGGCTGGCGGTGCCATCCTGAACATCATCCTCGATGCCATTTTCATTTATGTCCTAGACATGGGCATTGCCGGTGCTGCTTGGGCAACCACCATTTCAATGGCTTGTTCCTCAGTGGCTTCCGTATGGCATTTCTTCCAAAAGAAATCGTTCATCCGTTTCAGAAGACATGCTTGGGCACCTAAATTGTATATTTTCAGAAACATATTGATGATTGGCATCAGCCCATTCTCAATGAATTTGGCTGCCTCAGCTGTGGTGGCTTTGCTCAACAGCCAGCTCATCCGTTTTGGTGGCGACCTTGCCGTTGGTGCTTACGGTATTGTCAATTCATTCGGCAGCATCTGCATTTTGCTTATGATTGGCCTTTGCCAAGGCATGCAGCCGATTGCCGGCTATAATTACGGTGCAGGTCATCCGAGCCGCTTGAAGGAAGTCTACAAACTCACCATGATTGCCAATGTGCTTGTCGGTTTGGTGGGTTCTATTCTGGCGCTTTCCATTCCGCATATTCTGTTACGCGCCTTCACCAAGGAAGCCAACCTTATCGAAATCGGCATTCCTGCTATGCGTTTCATGATGGTGATGTTCCCGTTGGTCGGTTTCACCATTACAAATTCGCAATTCTTCCAGTCCATCGACAAACCTTGGATTGCCATTGTGACCAGCCTTTCGCGTCAGGTTTTGTTCTTGATACCGCTTATTTACATCGTTCCGAATATTTTCCTCAACCTCAACCAATCAGGTTTGACGGGTGTGTGGTCATCGATGACGATAGCAGACACCTTGGGTGCCATTCTTGCTTTTGTCTTGATGTTGACCCAAAGGAGAGTGTTCTCAGTTGCTGAAATCGAAAACAGACAAAGAAAATGACAAGTAACGGCTTTTGGCTTCTGTCAACTGGCCTTTGGCTCAACAAATCCTTAACACACATGTAAGACTTTTGATAATGAACAATCAGGCCAGTAGCTAAAAGC
>JAGHSL010000388.1 GCA_018065885.1 Candidatus Limimorpha equi | reverse complement strand
GCTTTCCGTCCCGCAACCTTGCCCCAAATGCAATAGCATCCGCACCTTGCCGCTCACTGCGCTTTTGCATCAAAAGGCTTACCGTGACATTTGGAATGTAATGGAAAAACAATGAATTTGTGTGTTTTACGGATTATTTTATGCTGTAAATCTAAATCGTTGATTCTGATTTTACTTGAAAATTCCAATTAGCGATTTGAATATTCAAGGTGAATTTTCAGGCAGACTTCGTACAATTAATTCAAGCAACAAACCGCTTGCCTTTCATTTTTTTATTCCACATGAAAAGTAAGAATTTTAGTCATCCGTTTGTCCATGCTGCCTTTTGCCGATCAAGACTGGATGGAAAAACGTCTGCTTAATGTGCTGTGTCAACTCTTACGAATTGCCTTTTGCCGTTTTCAGATTACAATATCCATCTCCCTGAAAATTTCCTCAACGGCATTTTTATAGTCTTTCAAGGCGTTGATTTTCTTGATTTTGCGCCAAATGTTTTGCGGGTCGTCAAAAGAGTTCATCATGTAAGACCATAGTTCTTTCATGCGGCCTAAAACCTTCGGGCTACCTCCGGCATGGCGTAAACGGTTTTCGTACAAGGCAATGGCGTAGGCATGAAGCCGCGTCTTTTTATCTCCCTGTGCTTCAATTCCTTTAATTTCTTCGGCCAAAAACGGATTTGCCAACAGTCCACGGCCTAACATGAATTCGTCCACCGAGCCTGTCGAAGTGTCGCAATTCAATGATTTATTGATTCTTACAAAACTTTCCACCGAAACAATGTCGCCATTATAAACCAAAGGAGCCTTTATCAACGGCATGATTTCCTTGAATTTTTCAAGGTCGGCTTCGCCTTTGTAAAGTTGTTTCCCGATGCGTGGGTGGATGATGAGTTCGCTGAGTGGATAACGGTTGAAAACCTCAATCATGGGGAAGATTTCATCAGGATTGAAATAGCCCAAACGGCATTTCACACTGAAATCTACATCAATACTTTCAAAAACGCGCCCAAATATTTCATTCACTTTTTCGGGATAGGGCAGAAGTCCGCTGCCGCGTTTCTTGTTGGCGACACGTGGAAAAGGACAACCCATGTTTAGGTTTATTGCCTTGTATCCCAATTGCTTGCATTGTGTGGCAAAACGCAAGATTTCCTCGGCATCAGTGCTGAGAATTTGTGGTGTCAGGGTTTCGACATCATTGCAGGAAGGATCGATTTCTTCAGTCTGGAGGTTCTTGGCATGGTCTTTCTGAATGCCGGTGAAAAATGGCGTATAATATTTGTCGATGCCGCCGAAATGCTGCTTGAAAACATTTCTAAACGGAGCGTCGGTGATGCCTTGGAATGGACCTAAACTGAGCTTTGTCATAGGATTATTGCTTCTTGATGCTGCCAAGTATCATTTTGATTATCAAACCTATGAAAAGCAGCGCGGAAGCTCCGACTGCAATTTTGCTCAGGTAATCGCCATGTTTTGCGTAGAAAGTGATTTCGGTATTTGCTTTCAAGGTTTCGCGAATGACGGCTGGTTCCCAATACGCTGTGGGTTGCAGCACATCGCCGCGCTGGTTGAAAAATCCTGAACGGCCTGTGTTGGCCGAGCGTGCCACGCATCGACGGTTTTCGATGGCACGCAGTTTTGAAAATTCAAAATGCTGCTTGTAGCCTGGTGTGTCGCCCCACCAGCCGTCATTTGTCATAACGAAAATCAAGTCGGCACCTTTCTTTACGAAAGTGCTGACGTATTCGCTGAAAGCGGATTCGTAGCAGATTGCGGCAGCAACTTTGTGATTTCCGAAATCCAGATTGTGTGAGGTCGGGTCGGTTTTCAAGGTGCCACGCGCAATGCCTATGGTGACACTCGATTTTTTCAGGAAATTCCATTCGGGAACGGCTTCGACACCTGGTGTCAATTGCGATTTGTTGCGGTGCTGATAGCCTGCCGTGTCAATCAAGATGGCGGAATTTCTTGTGTAGAAATAATGGTCGGTGTTGCCGATTTGACGAGCCGGGAAATCGTCTTCCATGCCTTTGGGAACCCAATCGTGGGTCGTGGCACCGATGACATAACAGGCTTGCGGATGCCTGTCAATGAACGTGTTAAGTTCTTTCAGTGACCACGATGCTTCGGTGTCGTCCCACCAAATGCCTTCTTGAATGGCCGATTCAGAACTGACGATGAAACGTGTGTCGGGCGTTACGAGCGAATCAGCTAAATGAATATTTCGTTGCAAGGTTTCGCGATAGAATTCCGAATCGAACTGTTCGTTCCAAGGGTCGCAATTCTGCTGAACGACAATGACTTCCGTGTCTTCGCCTTTTTCCTCATAATGATTGTAAATGAAAAGACTGAACACGATTGGCAATAGTATAATGGCTAAGCCGCAAGCCGAAAACGCATTACGCATTTTCTTTTGCTGTTTATGATGTGATATTATAGCATTTGTAATCAGTATGTTGGAAACTAAAACCCACAAGGTTCCTCCTGATAATCCTGTGTATTCGTACCACTGAACCCATTGGTGGCAAGTTGAAAAGGCGTTGCCCAAATTCAGCCACGGCCATTTTGCAACCCAGTGATAGGTGAGCAGTTCAAATGCCATCCAATAAGGAATGATGAAAAAGTTGCCCCAAACATTGTTGCAGAGCTTTTTTTTCGTGAGGTGAAACATCCAAAAGATGAATCCCATGAATAGCGCATTCAGCAGCCATGCGGCGATAGCGGCTGGTGTGGCATTCCAGACCCACCATGTCGTTGCCACGTTCCATACAAAAAATGCAAGAAAAGCAAGCCAGAAAATACGTCCTTTCTCGCCTTCTGCTATGCGGTTTTCAAGCCAAAGCAAAGGAACGAATCCGAAAAAAATGAAAACCGGATAGCCCCAAACTGGCCATGCAATGGTTAATAAAATGCTGCTGATGAGTGTAATAAGTATTTTTTGGTGTTTTTTCATGGTTTCAATGGATTATTGTTTCACAAAACTTTGCCTTAACGTCTGTTTCGTGGTTTTTATTGCAATAAAATAAATTCCTGATTTAAGTTTATGAATATCAATGTCGTTTTGATGTGATGACAGGATTTGTCTACCGTTTTCATCATAAATTACAGCTTCTTGAAATCCGTTGGTGTCAATATAGAGCATCTCGTTTGCAGGATTTGGATAAATGTTTACAAATGATTGTGCTTCATTTGTTTGCGTCATTGGAATGGGCTTTACATAAAAGGAAGCCATGCCAGTGTTGCAGTTGTGCGTCGAGCCGACCATCACATCGAGCCAAGCGTAGGTATAGGGAATTTCCTGGTCAATTAAGGTTGAAGTGACCTCAACGATGATGTTTTCATTGGGTTCGATGTCGAAACGGCTAACGGCTTCTCCGTCAATGAAATAATGCGTGTCGGTGAACATTTCCGAAGGTGAACTCAGTACTAAGGTTTCTTGATCGTACCCCGTGTTGATGACGGAAAATTTAAAGTTGGCGCTTTCGCCGAATGCGAGATCCAAAGTGTCGGTCGTAATGGATTTCACAATGAAATCATATTGGTGCATTTGGTTGATGACAACATCATCGATGCAAAGTGCCGTGCCACCAATGCTGATGGCATGAAAACCAAGATAAAGCTCATTGTTTGCGTACAATTCATATTCGATGCTGAATTGCTGATAGTCCCTGCTGTGGATTACGATGTCGGAAGCAATTTGTCCGTTCATGGATTCGGGACTTGGACTGTCGCCATAGCAGATCTCCGTTTGGAAAGTTCCATCGCTGACTGCCCAAAATGAAAGATCGTAGTGTATTCCGAAAAGTGCATCAGCGCGAAGGAAAAGCCACGATTCGTTGGCTTGGGTGTAGATGTACCAGTTCCCCGAATGGGGTTTGCAGTTGTGGTCATTGTCAAATTTCCCGCAAATCCAGCCTTTTTCGGGACTTGTCCAACCTATCGGGACTTCACCTTCGGTGTTTGCATACTCGAAACTGTCTTGGAAAATGGTCTCGCAATAACTGTAACCAACTGTAAAACAAGTTAATATAACAAGTAGTAACTTCTTCATTTCTTGAAAATTTTAAGGGACAAAAATAAGACAAATTGCGTCAAAATGTTTATTTTTGCTTTCCTAAATTATCATGATTTTGAAAAAGATACTTCTCATAAGGTTCAGCTCCATCGGCGATATTGTCCTGACAACGCCTGTCATCCGTTGCATTAAACAGCAAATTCCTGATGTTGAGCTTCATGTGCTGACAAAAGGCAGTAATCAAAATTTGTTGACGAGTAATCTATATATAAATAAGGTGTATGGTCTGAAAGGCGATTTGAAAGATTTGCTGCCTGAACTAAAGGCGGAACAATACGATTTCGTTGTCGATTTGCACAAAAACTTTCGTTCTTTTCGTGTGAAATTTGCACTTCGTAGACCTTCGGCATCGTTTCCGAAATTGGATTTCCAGAAGTTCCTTTATTCCAAACTGAAACTTGGAAAATTGCCTGACATTCATATTGTTGACCGTTATTTCAAGGCTGTTGAAAAGTTGGGCGTAAAGAATGATGGTCAAGGTTTGGACTTCTTTTTTGATGAAAATAGCGCAGCTTTGCATTCCGAACTGCCTGAAAAATATGCGGCTATTGTCATTGGCGGACAGTATTCCACTAAGATTTTGCCTGCCGAAAAAGTGATTGAGGTTTGCCGTGCTTTGGACTTCCCTGTGGTTTTGGTGGGAGGGAAGGAAGATGCTGTGCGTGGCGAAACGATTTGCAAATCGTTGGAAAACAATGTGATAAATACATGTGGACGTTTCTCCATTGCGCAGTCGGCAATGGTGTTGAAGCGTTCCGAAGTGGTTTTGGCAAACGATACGGGTATGATGCATATCGCCGCAGCTTTGCGCAAACCGATTGTTTCGGTGTGGGGCAATACGGTTCCTGAATTCGGCATGTATCCGTATATGCCGACTTTTCCGCAACGTTCGTGTATTGTCGAGAACAAGACTTTGAAATGCCGTCCTTGCGATAAATTGGGCTTTAAACAATGTCCGAAGGGACATTTTGCCTGCATGAACACCTTGGATGCACATGAAATTGCCGGAAAAATGTTGGATTTGATGAAAAATGAAAAAGCCGAGTGAAACTCGGCTTTTCTTTTGGAGTGGTACCGACGGGAATCGAACCAGTGACACATGGATTTTCAGTCCATTGCTCTACCAACTGAGCTACGGTACCTCCGTTTGCGAGTGCAAAAGTACAACATTTTTCGTTACCGCCAAGAAAAAAATGAAATTTTATGATAAAAATACTGAAATAAATTGTTTTATACTGATATACAGTTAGTTGTATTTCTTTTGGAAACAAATGTAAAGCATTACCACGTTGCGTCATTTTCGTGAATGAGGGAACAGGGACGGCCACCCGACAACTGGCATCGTCAAGCTGATGCCAGTTACAGGAGTTGGAATGTTTTTGGACGATGAGCCTACGGCGGCTTGCCCCTTCGATGCTTCGACAGGCTCAGCAACCTAAGCTTAGTGAGCCGCCATCATTCTCCGGCACGGAAGCAAGGATTTATGATAGATTTTTGAAAGATTTATGTCCAAAAAACACGCGCCAGCCAATCGGTATAATTCATGCGCTTTGTTCCCTGAGCTTGTCGAAGGGCGCATTTAAAAAATCATCTGTATAATCTGCTGTATCTGTATCTTGTTGAAAACAGTGTAATCTACGCAATCAGCGGTTCGAAAAAATCATGTTCCGCCAAGGCGGTAGAGAGTAAATTCGGAGTAAATTTTTTCATGCGCCAGCTAATCTGTGAAAATTCATGCGCTTGCGCATATAAAATTTTCTGTGTAATCTGTAAAATCTGTAGTTTGCTAAAAATCAGTGTAATCAGTGTAATCTGCGGTTCAAAAACCTCTACGTAAATCAGCGGCATCGGCGGGAGAAAAAAACAATCCGTCAAATCAGCTGTCCGTTGAAATCTGTTTTTCCCCATCATTTTGCCTTTATTTTGCAAAGAAAGCAATAAAAATTTGCTAAACGAGTTAAAAAATCGGATATTTGCACGCTCAAAATTGGGTGTGTTCAATAATTACCCAATGAATGACCTATAGAATTATCGCTATGAGAGATATTACGTTGAAGAAAATTTGCGCCGTGGTTCTGCTGGTCCTGTTTGCTCAGGGAGCAGTTGCTCAGGCCAATGTCGATTCGCCATATTCCATGTTCGGTATCGGACAATTGAGAGATAAGACAATGAATTCCAGACTGAAAGGTATGGGCGGTGTGTCAAATGCCATGTTTGGAAAGAGTCTTGTCAACACCGAAAATCCAGCTTCGTATGCCATGATTGACACGCTGGCTTTCTTGTTTGATGCCGGCATGTATTTCAAAACCTCTGATTTCAGCACTTCCAATCTGTCGGAGACTTCAAGCAACGCCAATTTCGATTATGTCGCCATGGCTTTCGGTGCTACCAAATGGTGGCGTATTTCGCTTGGCGTTCAGCCATTTAGCAATGTCGGCTATAATTTGGTGGTGAACAACCATAAGGATGATGTGGGCAATTATGCCACTACTTTTAAGGGTAGCGGAGGCTTGAATCAGGCTTTCATCGGTAATGCTTTTCGCTTGGGCAGGAATTTTTCAGTAGGCGTAAATGCCACTTATGTGTTCGGCGATTACGAAACCCAGACTACGCTGAGTTTCCCCGATTCGGTTTTTATGATTGAAACCCGCCGTGGCATAGATATGTTGGTCAAGTCGTTCATGTTCGATTACGGTGTGCTTTACAATACGAAACTTTCCAATGGCTTGAATTTGGGCTTGGGCCTCACTTATAATCAGAAAATGAAGCTAAAAGGTAAGCAAACCACCTATATACGTTCAATCAAGCAAAGCTCGGATTCAGATGTAGAATACCCTATCGACACCATTTTTTATTCGGCGAAGGATAAGTCGCGCATCACCATGCCTCACGAATTTGGCTTTGGCGTCACTTTGCAGAAAGACAACCACTGGACTCTTGGTGCCGATTTCAATTGGTCGCAATGGAGCAAATTTGCCCGCGAAGGTGTCAACGATTCGTTGCAAAACTCATGGAGCGTCGCCCTCGGTGGTGAACTTATCCCGACTTCTTCTTCTGTGTCGAATTATTTTACCAGAATGTCGTATCGTTTCGGCGCTTTTTATGAACAGACTTTCCTGAATATCAGGGGGGAATCCATCAATAAAATTGGACTCACCGTCGGCGTTTCGTTGCCTTTGCCAAGGTCGCTTTCGAAAGTCAATGTGGCTGTTGAGGTGGGTCAGTGCGGCACCAAGTCATCCAATCTGATTCAGGAACGTTACATCAAGGCTACTGTAGGTGTCTCGGTTTTCGAGCGTTGGTTCTTGAAGCGTAAATACCAATGAAATAATCAATCCATGTCGGTTGATTCAATTTTGGAATGATATTTGAATAGGAACAAAAAAAGGAAATTAATATAAGTTTAACTATAATAAAATTAGAGAGATGAAAACTAGAAGAGTAATGTTACTGGCCGTTATGTTTGGAATGGCAGTAAGTGCTTCCGCACAGAATGTCAATGCCCCGAAATATGGTGTTGACAGTGTTGCCAGCGTCACTAACCAATCGACTTATCGTGAATACTTCAAGCAGTGGGAAGCTGCAAAGTATGCGAAAGATGCCATCAGTATGGAAATGGTCTCCGCATGGAGATATGTGTTCCTGAATAGCCCGCGTTTGAGTCAGTACGTTTACACCAACGGTGAAAAAATCATGGATTATTTCATCCGTACAAATCCAAGCCAGAAGGATGCTTACATCGACACACTGAACATGCTGGCCGACACGAGAGCCATTTGCTTCCCGAACGATCCTAAGACTGGCGCTTCGCAAATCGCCAACATCAAGGCCAAGAAAGGTTATCTGATTTACACCTACAATCCTGCCCGCTATGAAGAGGCTTACAATGTGCTGAAAGAAGCCGTTGAACTCGACATCGCCCAGATTCAGGTTGGTTTCCTCGATTCATATTTCCGCGCCGCCGCCGACATGGTCAACAACGGCAAGGCCGACAAGATGACGGTTATCGATGTTTATCAGGAACTTTCCGATGTGCTCGATGCTAACGTGAAGACGCTGGCCGAAACCGAAAC
>JAGHSL010000417.1 GCA_018065885.1 Candidatus Limimorpha equi | reverse complement strand
GCATATATAAAAAGGTGAACTTATATTCGTAACGGCGGATTTTCACCAATTTTAGCTCGCTTTTGGCCACCGAAAGGCCGATTTCCTCTTTCAGTTCGCGCTGCATGGCTGCCGCAAAATCAATTTCGCCGCTTTGCACATGACCCGCAGTCGTGGAATAATAATTTCCCTTACATTTCGCAACCTTCTGAATCAGATACTCGCCCTTGTCGTTATAAATGAAAACGGCAACAATCGGAATCATATAGCCGTACGGAATCGGCCTGCCACGCTCAACCGTTTTTCCCGTCGGTTTCAATTCCTTATCGTATAAATCGAGGATTTCCATTTGCGATTTTTATTCATGCAAAATTAGGAAAAAGATTGATATTGGTACAAAATTTGCAGGTTTTAATGCGTAATTTAATTCATTTATTCATTAACAAAATTCAAACATTATGAGAGTTTTTACAAAATTGTTTACAGTATGCACTTTGTTCTGCCTTACAACATTTGCCAGCACCACAAAAGGAGCATCCCCTATCGTAAAGGTGACGACCGTTTCGCCTTCAAAAATTGAATACACCACGGCAAAATGTGGCGTCAAGATTGAGACAACCGCAAATGAGGAAATTCAAAAAATCGGCGTATGCTGGGGATTGAACATTTCACCGGAACCTGATTACAACAATTCAAACGCTCTCGTTTCCGATTATAACGGAGTGAGTTACATGCCGACTATCAAGAACTTGGAGCCAGGAAAAACCTATCATGTAAGAGCCTTCGCAAAAACGAAAACTAATACATTTTACGGAGCTGACTCGACTTTTACATTGAAAGAAGCTCCTGAAAACGCTTTTTTGGTCGCCAATAATAAATTCGTTTATTTCTCACCCGGCAATCTTCAATATCAAGCCTCCACAAACACATGGCGTTTCGCCCCTCACCAATACGATTGCATTGGACTGAAAAACGAACGCATCAGTGAAACTTACGATGGTTGGATAGACCTATTCGGGTGGGCTACAAGTGGTTATGACTGTGACAACGGCGGTTGTTACAAGCCATACGATTTCACGACAAAATTTATTTACGGCCCTACTGATGATCAAAGTCTTGTTGATGAATTCAAAAACTGTGATTGGGGTGTTTACAACCCTATCAGTAATGGTGGCAACCAAGTTGGACAATGGCGTACACTTACCAAAGACGAGTGGGAATATTTATTGAGCGGTCGCTCCAATGCTGATAAGAAAAGAATATATTGCTGCATCAATGGCAAGAACGGAATCATCTTTTTGCCCGATAATCACCAATGGCCTGATGGATTAGCCATCAATTCCGGCAATTTTTACAATAACACCATTTACGAACTCGAAGAATGGGAGGAAATTGAAAGCATTGGGGGAATCTTTTTACCTACAACTGGATACCGTCACAATAATAACGTCAACGGGCCAACCATTAACAATTCAGGATGTTATTGGTCTTCATCATACGGGAACATTAATGGTGGACTCAAACAAGTCTATCACATGGGATTTAGCAGCGGATGCAAAGCTGAATGTTCAAAAATCCTTGCATCCACAGGTTGCTCCGTCCGTCTCGTTAAAGATGTAACTTTTTAAGTTCAACATAAAACATTGATTTCCAAAGCTCCGCACATTATTTGATGCGGATCTTTGTCTTTTCCTGACTTTGCACTTTTTCAAAATTATCTATTAAATGAATGATTTTCAATATCATTTTGCGACCACAAAAGACTGAAATTACGGCCTATGGGCCAAATAATGGGCAAATACAGAAAGCAAACGAGGAAGTCACTTTCGTAACTTCCTCATTTTCAGCGTGTGAACTGTTGGATTCGAACCAGCGACCCTCTGCTTGTAAGGCAGATGCTCTGAACCAACTGAGCTAAGCTCCCATTTATTTTGCCAAATCTTCCGATTTGCGGGTGCAAAAATACTACTTTTTTCGATTCATTCAACAAGAATCTGACTTTTTATCAATTTTTATCAGCAGAAAAATTTCACAATATTGATTTACAAATCTTTAACGGATGATGTAATTGTACAAAGCACTGCCCACGCCTGTCACCAGATTCACTTCATTATTATTGTGAAGGCTGCCAACGGCAAAAGGCGTTTCGCCCACCAAGCCCGAACTGACCGACATATTTCCCTTACTGTCAATGAGATAAATTTCACGGGCATTTTCGGAAACGATGCCCAACATACGCTTATTGCGGGAAATGTTGAAAAAGACTGGCTTCGTATTGATTTCCATATCAAAAGCATGTTCAAAAAGAATATTCTTGAAACGGTCGAAAACCCAGAGGTTCTTGCCATCCAAATAGATGAAATCAGGATCCTGATTTGAATTGAAGTCTTCGTATAAAAAGAAATGCTTACCGGAAAAATCGCCGAAATCAGTACGCGCCAATTTGCCTTCCGACGAAATATAAAGCAAATCGCCTTTGTCGTCCGAAGTCAGGATTATGCCCTTGCGATTGGTCTTATTCTCATAAAAATCAGCGCCTTGCGATTTCTTCAATTCGTCAGTCAACGGGATTCGGATTCTGCCCTGACGGTCCAAAATACGAATGGCACCACGTTCATCCGTAACAATGATAAAGTCCTTATTATCAGCTACTAAATGTTGCACAGGTTTCAGCACCTTATCATCCGTGCGATGACGGTTCCAACCTTCAGTTTCATTGCCATTCAAGTCATAATTGTAGACGAAACGGTCTTCGCCACACAAAACAAGGCGTGAATCTGATGAATCGTAATAATTGAAAACCGAAAGTCCGTTGGAGGCTTTGGAGAGCAATTTTACAGGAAAACCGTCCATGGAATTGCCGTTGCGGTCAACCAGATAAATGTAATTCGACGTATTGAAAACAAACTGCTGCTGACCGTTTTTCAAGGCATCTACCACAAAAACACCGCTCAACGGCGATTCGGAAATTTCATTTCTCCAAAGGATTTCGCCATCAGCCGAAATCAGATACATATTGTCCTGAGTATCAAACACAACAATATCATTTGCATTTTCCGAAGGATTCGGCACCATATAAGGTTTTCCCTTCATTGGCGCATTCAAATTCAGCTTCCATACGACGTTCCTTTCCTCCTTCACTTCCGACTGATTCTTGAGGAAAGCGCAAGTGTAAACCAAATCTTTTGACGCGGCAAATTGCACGGAAAATGCCTGATATTTGGAAAGGAAGCCATCATTCCGTTTCAGGAAATCCAAAAAGTCACCGCCTAAATAGGAATAGATAAACTTCTCATTATCAGCACAAGAAACATAAAATGAAATGTTTGATGTTTCAAGCATGTTTTCCTGAAAAACCTTGAAATTTTCGTTCAAGTCGAGCGTGCGTCCTGAACGATAGGCTGCAATCACATCCTGAAGCACATTCACCTCATTGGCAATCACCAAATACTGGTCGACAATCGAATAGCAACATTTTTTCAAGGCAGAGAAACTCGGCCCAAAAACGGCAGGAACAAAGTTTTCAACCTTCAAATTGAATATTGTATACCCCTGTGATTCAATAGTTTCAGACACACCGAACTTTGAAATCATGCGCGTCCAAAACTGGATGGACAATGATGGATTTTCCAAACGCGCCATAAAAACAGGATAAGCTGCATTGCCAAAAACGGCATACGAAACCTCAGACAAACCGGCCAAAAGCTGTTCTTCAACATCGTTTCCATAGCATTTCCGCAGATTCTCAACCAATTGATTGTCATTAACTTCCTCCCAATACGAAGCATAATCAGACATGCCGTAATGCAACATCATTTTGGTATTGTATGGCAAAATGTTGACAATGGAATTGCGCACAGGCAACTGATATTTAAGCGGTTTCAGAGAAATTGCCGAATCGGCAGCCTTTGAATATCCATTCAAGACAATGCCCTCGTTTTTCACCAGCATATCCAAAGCCGCCAGGCCCTTCGATTGTGATGCCAAACGTGCTCCACCCTTGGTATATCTATCAGACACTGAAGCCGATACAAAATCGCCCAACAAGGAATAATTCAAATAAACATGCGTATTGACATTATTGCCGAATGTGGAACGGACACGCTGAAAATCAGCATCATCACTCATCTTTTGCGGACTATCAAAC